>NZ_JAMOKT010000099.1:0-18954 GCF_023656795.1 Parabacteroides caeci | reverse complement strand
ACAAAATGACCATTATCAATGCTTTACGGGCAAAACTTGTGGCGAGAATGTTCGCCGTTATCAAAAGGGATGAATTTTATTCTCCTATTTTATCGGAAAATTTTTGCTAAAAACATAAGAATACCTTAGTTTTGGCGCATAGGATTTCGATAAAATAGAAAAGAGTTATCCGCTAATTATAGGATGAACCAATTAGTGACGGTGCCTTCAGGCTGTAGGCCTGTAACAAACTAGCCCAGGGTTCTAACCCTGGGTACCCTTGAATCCTTCTCTTTCTGAGGCACCCTGTAGGGGTGCGACAAGACGAAAAGGGTTGATATTTAGCTTGTCCCGCCCTTACAGGGCGGAGGAATAGGAGCGGGTTTTCATAAACCCAGGGTTGGAACCCTGGGCTGGTTTGTTAAAGCCTTACAGGCTTATATTGACACCGTAAAGGCGGTTCGCGAACCGCCCCTACCAACGACACAACATTCACATCTGATAATATCTGAACCAATTATCTCTTACCCAAATGATGATCCATGATTGCCACATGATGTTCACCGTAGAGTTTTAGTTTTTCAACGATGTTTTTGGCGGTTGCTTCTTCTTCCACTTGTTCACGTACAAAACCCCAAAGGAAATCTTGTGTCGCCTTGTCGTTTTCTGCATGTGCGATATCTACCAGTTTGTCGATCAACTCGGAAACATGAACCTCATGCTGGTAAACATGTTCGAATACTTCCAGCGGTGTGCCGAAAGCTGTCGGAACAACATTGATCTGTTCCAGTTTCACCTGTCCGCCACGTTTTACAGAATAATCAATCATTTTATAGGCATGATCGAGTTCTTCTTCCGATTGTTTTTTCATCCAATGGGCGCAACCGTCCAAACCTATTTGAGCAAAATGAATGTACATGGACAGATAGAGATTGGAAGACCACATCTCTGCCTGTATCTGCTCGTTCAGAGCATCGGATAATTTTCTACTTAAAGTCATAGCTGTATGTTTTATAATACGTTTATTGATTTTATTAATAAAACAAACAGTTATGGGATTTGTTCTAATATGTGTTTATTTATTTCGTCTCTCATCGTTTTTATGTAATAAGAAGTTCTTATCTTCGTTTCTATCTAATAAACGTTGAATCAATATGAAAAAGAAAATAGAGTTTCTCATAAACTGGTTGAAACTGGCTGTCAGGAAACATCCGGTGGAAGTTGTGTTGTCAGTCGTTTTCAGTCTGGCAGGATGTGTCTATTTCGAGTATGGATTCGGATATTCTTTTCTGGCGGCGCCGCTGGCTTATTTTCCGGTCTTGTTCCTGATAACCTATATATTGAACGGACTGACCGTACAACACAAACTACGGCCGCTGTATTTTTTATCGGCTTTCTTTTTTATTCCTTTTTTGTGGCTGGACAAGGATGAGATATGGGAACCGACCTATCTGGTTTCATTGATTGTAGTGCAACTCCTCTATCTGGTTAGCGGCTGGAAACGTGATAATGATGAGTTTGTGCGTGTCGGGTTGCGTTATGTGAAGTCTTTATTGTCTGCCGGATTACTGGCGGGAATAGCTTATCTGCTGGCAATCTCGATCTTTACATCCATACAATATATCTTTGAGATATGGGAAAACAGTTACAGGAGTTTCTATACCGACTCGGCTTACCTTCTGTTTATGTGCGGGATGCCTTTGTTGTTCCTCATGTTCAATCAAGAAAGGGAGGAAAAGGAGGAGAGCCGTAACAGGCTGTTTGAAGTGTTGCTGAATTATGTGCTTTCGCCGGCTTTGCTGATCTATGCGGTCATTCTGTATCTTTATTTTATTAAGGTAGCGGTTCTTTGGTCATTGCCGAAAGGGGCGGTGGCTTATATCGTTGTCAGTTTTGTTTCTGTCACTTTTATTCTGAAAGGTTGCCAGGTCTTTCTGACGAAGAGATATTATGATTGGTTTTATAAACAGGCCAGTTTTGCCGTATTGCCCGCTTTGGCGATGTATTGGGTGGGTGCTTGTTATCGTATCAACGAGTACGGATTTACAGAGCCGCGTGTTTATCTGGTTGTAGTCGGGTTGATACTGACTTGTCTGGCCGTTTTATTCTTTACCAAACAGTCCGGCCGATATCTGTATGCTTCCTGCCTGGCGATCGTCTTCTTGTCGGTGGTTACTTATATACCCGGAATCACGGCAAAAGATATTGAACGGATTTCGCAAACCGGACGGGATAATTACCCTCCGAAAGATAAGAACTCTGACTATCAGGCTTATCTTGAGATTGATAACGGAGAGCCTTTGGATATTTCGGGTTATCAGTTTTTAATGCCGGTTGCCGGATATAAAAATCCAGGTAAAATGTGGACAACGACAGAACGGGATACTTTTTATCTATTCAACCATAAAGGAGATACTATCTATCAGGAGAATTTGACGACATTCTGGAACAACCAGTTGGCAAAAGCCGGGTTGACTCCTTATGATTCTATTCCTGAAACGATGTTCCCTGTTTTACTTGAGTTCGATATGGATTCGGCAAAGTTGGTTTTTAATACGATCAATTTATACCGTAACGCTCCGGACTCTGCTTACCGGATTTCCTACTTTAATCCGAATTATTATCTGAAAAAGAAATAACCGGTCAGGACCTCCAATATCTGCGAGGTCCTGATTATACATAGTTTATTGGCAGAAAAGAATTACCTTTGCAATCTGTTAAGTCATTTCCGGCGCCATATCGGCGGAGAAATGGCAATTGATGGACTGTATATTCAATTACCCGAATCAAAAGAATCTGATGGAAAAGAAAAACAAACAAAGCTTATTTGCCGCCCCCAATGGAAAATCATATCTCATTCCATTCATACTTATCACCAGCCTGTTCCTGTTGTGGGGATTTGCGCATGGTTTACTGGATGTACTGAACAAACATTTCCAGGGCGCTTTCACGATGACGAAGGCGGAGAGCGGCCTGGTGCAGTTTTCCACTTATATCGCTTATTTCCTGATGGCGTTGCCTGCCGGAATGTTTATGAAACGTTACGGTTATAAGAAAGGTATTATTCTGGGCTTGTTACTTTTTGCTGCCGGGGCTTTCGCTTTTATCCCTGCTGCCTTTTTGCATTCTGCGACTCCTTTTCTGGTCGCTTTATTTATCATTGCCTGCGGGTTGTGTATTCTTGAGACGGCTGCCAATCCTTATTCGACTATTTTGGGACCGACGGAGTCGGGTGCGCAGCGTCTGAATTTGTCGCAATCGTTTAACGGGTTGGGTTGGATACTTGGTCCGCTGGTTGGCGGAGCTTTAATCTTCGGAGGTGCGCAGGATGACCCGTTTACCCTGACGAAACCTTATATTCTTGTGGGCGGTATTGTTTTATTGGTAGCTATCCTTTTCTTTTTCACTCGTTTGCCGGAGATAAAGGTAGAGGAACAGAAGGAAAATAGACTTGATACAAAACTCCCCTCCACTTCGATGTGGAGGCACGAGCAGTTTGTACGGGCGGTGATAGCGCAGTTCTGTTATTGTGCGGCGCAAACCGGAATCTTTAGTTTCTTTATTAATTATGTCACGGAACTCGACCCGCAGATGACGAATATCGAAGCCTCGCGGATACTTGCGTTTGGCGGAATGGCTTTATTTATGATTGGCCGCCTTTCCGGAAGTTTTACGATGAAATGGATGGCTCCGGGGAAATTGCTGACCTGGTTTGCATTGGCAGATGCCATCTGTATGGCGTTGGTAATTGTTTCTGCCGGAACGATATCTTTGTATGCGTTGTATATTTCATTCTTCTTCATGTCCATCATGTTTCCGACAATCTTTGCGTTAGGTCTGGAAGGGATGGGCGCTTATACCAAAAAGACATCTTCCTATATCGTGATGGGAGTGGCCGGTGGCGCTTTCAGCCCGATGCTGATGGGATATATCGGGGAAAACAATATGGCAATCGGATTCTTTGTGCCGTTGATTGCATTTCTGTATATTCTGTATTTTGCAATAAGATGTAAGAAGTAGAATTATCTTTAATTCTACTATCATACTATCACTGGTTGATATAAATGTGTGATTATAAGCATTCTAATCTATGATAGTAGGTGTTTTTAACTATCATTTATCTATCATACAACCATCATTTTAACTCTATTTTAACTAAGCAGCCATCTTTTTGACCTTAAAAAGATGACTGCCCGGTTACATGCTGTCTCTCATAATTCGTTAGTCTACTACTTTTTTATCCCAAAACAATGACTTAATTTCGCCCGAATGCAGACTTTTTGTTGCCGGGATGCCCATCTTACCCTGTTTTACATCCCCATCCTGACGATGCGAACACCCGGGTGTCGAAGGTGTCAAGACCCGGGTGTCAAACAATATATGTTACTATGTTGTTGATTTTTAGCTATATATTTATCCAAAAGAAGACGTTTCCTATCTTACTTTTTAAGCGGGTATGATAGTTGTATGATAGATATATGATAGTTAAAAGCACCTACTGTCATAAGATAGAGTGTTGATAACTATGTATTTATATCAAATAATGATAGTATGATAGTAGATGATAAATATTTAATGATAAATAATATTAGGGGGGAGTCTTTTTTATATTTTATTATCACTGCCTCATATAATAATTTATTGATTATCACTCACGCAATATGAAACAAAGGCTGGCGTTTAATGGATAGAAGTATTTAAAATGTGAGAATGATATGAGAAATCGAATGTTTGTGTTTTATCTATTATTGATGTTGACCTTGATGTCGTGTTCTAAGACTGAGATTGGTTTTAACGGCCAGGTTTATTTGTATTTGTCGGAGCCGGAAGTGAACCGGTATCCTGTAGAGAAAGGGGACAGTATCGTAGTGAAGGGATTTAATAGCTGGACTATCGGGGATGAACATAAAGGTATGCTGCCTGATAGTGTTGTGAGGGATTCGGGATATGATAAATCTTATGTTTATTATATCTGCGCGGTTACTGCTGAATTTAAGATGAATGAGGAGGATTTTATTATTATGTATGCTGATCAAAATACTAAATTGGGATATTCTTTTCCGGATATGGATTATATTGGGGTTTCCAATATTGTAAAAGATTATGACAGTCTTGATGATTCATTTGTCATGAACACTTATCTAATCTATATTTCCCAGGAAAAGGATGGTAAAAAGATGGATATCTGGTATCCGTGTTCCCCTTTCGATTTGGAGTGGCATTGTTTTTCCTTTAAAGATATAGATGTAAAATCGAAAGAGGATAAATAGTTTGTTTTACGAATGAAAAGACTGGTATTTAATATTAAATTAAGGAATTATGAAGAATCTGTCGTTTATTTATAGTCTGTTAGTTGTCTTTGCTTTACTCTCCTGTTCAAAGACAAAGTTCCATTATGATAAAAAAATCTATTTATCAGAACCGGAGATAACCTGGTTTACATTTGATGATTATGACAGTGTGGCTGTCAAAGGGTTTACGCGTTGTGAAGCTCTTGACGTGTGCAAAGGTGCGCTTCCTGGAAATGTAGCAAAGGAATCAGGGTTTGATAAATCTTATTTGTATTATATCTATGAAGCTTCGGTAGGAATGAAGGATAACGAAGAAAGATTGGTATTCAAGAATGTTGTGGATTTAGGATATTCAACCAGAGAACTTGAAAACAAAGGAACTTATCAGATAAGCCTGTTGGAAGAAAATGGAGATAAATACCTAAAAACATCTACCTGTCTTATTCATATTTTTCAGGAAGTAGGAGGAGAGAAACAAGATATCTGGTACCCATGTTCTCCCTTTGATTTGGAGTGGAGCTTTTTTTCGATTAAAAACCCACTATAGGTCAATAGAATAGCTGGACTGTTGCAAAAGTCCGTTTTGTCATGGCGGACTTGATCCGCCAACTCATACTAAATGGTGCATATCAACGTAGTATACGATCCCGGGTCAAGCCCGGGATGACAGGATAGCGACTTTTGTACATTCCCGCTATTATAGGTTATTGTAGCATCTGATATAATTTATCCAGCTTCGGTGCCATAATGATCTCTGTCCGGCGGTTCTTGCTGCGGCCTTCAGCCGACTCGTTGTCTGCTACCGGCATATATTCTCCACGTCCGGAAGGTTGTATTTGCAACGGATTCACGCCGTAATCTTTTGTCAGGATACGGACAACCGAAGTTGCACGGATTACACTCAGATCCCAGTTGTCTTTGAACTGTGCCGTGTTAATCGGTTTGCTGTCGGTATGGCCTTCGATATATACATCTATATCCGACTGCTTATTGAGGACTTCCGCCAGTTTAGCCAATGCCTCTTTTCCTCGTTTATCCACCCGGGCGCTTCCTGATTCGAACAATAACTTATCCGACATGGCGACATATACTTTGCCGTCTTTCTCCGTAACAGTCAGTTCTTCGCTGCTGAAACCTAATAAGGCATCCTTTACGCTGCTTAACAGCTTTTGAACTTTTTCGTTCTGGGCATTAATCATATCCTGCAATTCGTTAATCGTCCGTTCCCGCTCGTTCAACTCTTCCATTTTCTGGCTGAGGAGGGAGTTTAACTTTTCCTGTTGCGTCATGTTCGAATTCAGCATCGTCTGATAGTTGCGGATGTTGCTGCCCATCTTTGCCGTGTCCCGCTGAAGGGCGGCGAGGCGCTCGTTCAGTTTGTCACCGGCATCTTTGCAATCGACCAGTTGTTCCTGTAAAGCATTGCCGCGGCCGATGGCTTCGAGCCGCCCATTCTCGGCTTCCAGGTATTTTTTCTTCGTTACACACGAGGTGCAGATCAGCAGTGCGGAGACTGCCATGAATAAAACTTTTCTCATTTGTTGGATAATTTTCGCGCAATGTAATATTTATTACACTTTACCTGTACTCGATTTAAGATATTTGTCAAGAATTAAACTTTAATTAAGGCTGTATGAAGATAAAAGAGATAATAAACGCGATTCTTCCTTCCAGACGATGGAAATTATTTGCCATTGTCGCGAGCGGAGCGATTTGTGGTTTAGGTTTTTATACATTTTATGTATCGAGGGCCTGGAGTTACTTGTCTGATGAGCCGTCGACCTGTGTGAACTGTCATATCATGGGGCCTTATTATGCTACCTGGAGTCACAGTTCGCATAGCCGGAACGCTACTTGTAACGATTGTCATGTGCCGCACGAAAACGCCGCAAAGAAATGGTTTTTCAAAGGAATGGACGGTATGCGACATGCCGCTGTCTTTATGATGCGCGGCGAACCGCAGGTAATACAGGCAATCGACGAAAGCGCTGAAGTAATCATGAACAACTGTGTCCGTTGCCACACGCAACTGAATACCGAATTTGTAAACACCGGACGTATCGACCACAATATGGCGATGGCGGGTGAAGGAAAAGCCTGTTGGGACTGCCACCGCGATGTTCCGCACGGAGGTTCCAACAGCCTCTCGTCCACTCCTTCGGCCATTGTGCCTTATCCGAAAACCAATACGCCGCAATGGCTGAAAGATATGCTTAAATAAAACGAATAAATAAAAATCAACGAATATGGAAAAGAAACTTAAATCATGGCAAGGCTGGTTATTGTTCGGCGGGACAATGGCCGTTGTTTTCGTATTGGGCGTACTCGCTGCCTCGATTAATGAACGGAGGGCCGAGATTGCCAGTGTGATGAATAACAAGAAAGTCGAGATTACCGGCATTGAGTCGGTAAACGAAAAATTTGCCCCAAACTATCCGCGGGAATATGAAACCTGGACGCAGACGATGGATACCAGTTTTCAAAGCAAGTATAACGGAAACCAGATGGTCGATGTGCTGGCAGCCCGTCCCGAAATGGTTATTCTTTGGGCCGGATATGCTTTTTCTAAAGATTACTCGACTCCACGCGGTCATATGCATGCGATTGACGATATGCGTCATACCTTGCGTGTCGGTGCTCCGATGACACCCGATGAAGGTCCGCAGCCGGCAACTTGCTGGACCTGTAAGAGTCCGGACGTTCCCCGTATGATGCAGGCGATAGGAGTAGATAATTTCTATAAGAGCAAATGGGCGGCAATGGGAACGGAGATTATGAATCCTATCGGTTGTGCCGATTGCCATGAACCGGAGAATATGAACCTGCATATCAGCCGTCCGGCCCTGATTGAAGCATTCCAGCGCCAGGGACGCGACATCACCAAGGCTACCCAGCAGGAAATGCGTTCCTTGGTTTGTGCGCAGTGCCATGTGGAATATTATTTTAAGGGTGACGGAAAGTATCTGACTTTCCCCTGGGATAAAGGCTTTACTGTTGAAGACATGGAGGCTTATTATGACGAAGAAGGTTTCGCAGACTATACGCATAAACTGAGCCGTACACCGATTCTGAAAGCACAGCATCCGGATTATGAATTGTCGATGATGGGTATCCATGCACAGCGTGGCGTGTCGTGTGCCGATTGCCATATGCCTTACAAGAGCGAAGGCGGCGTGAAATACAGTGACCACCATATCATGAGCCCGTTGGCAATGATTGACCGTACCTGCCAGGTTTGCCACCGTGAAAGCGAAGAAACTTTGCGTAATAATGTTTACGAACGTCAGAACAAGGCAAACGAAATGCGTAACCGTCTGGAAGCCGAACTGGCAAAAGCACATATCGAAGCAAAGTTTGCCTGGGATAAAGGCGCAACGGAAGACCAGATGGCTCCGGTATTGAAACTGCTCCGTCAGGCACAATGGCGTTGGGATTTCGGTGTTGCTTCCCATGGCGGAGCATTCCATGCACCGCAGGAAATACAGCGTATCCTGGGTAACGGCCTCGACAGGACCATGCAGGCACGTCTGGCTGTATCCAAAGTATTAGCTAAATTGGGTTATACCGATGATGTTCCGATGCCGGATATCTCGACAAAAGAAAAAGCACAGCAATATATCGGTCTGGATATGGCTGCCGAACGTCAGGCAAAAGAGAAATTCCTGAACACTGTCGTTCCGGAATGGATTAAGGAAGCGAAAGCAAACAAACGTCTGGCTGAAAAGATTTGATTATGTGGAAGCAACCCTGGGGATATGCAGAAGGATGGGCGATAAGCATCGGCCTGTTCATTACCGGAGTCATTTTGCAAATGACAACCGGGAAGGTGGACGCGACTCTTTTCCAGTATCCCCTGAACGCTATAGCAGGAGGAGTGTTCCTGTTTTTCTTGATAATGGTATATGCCGCGAGCCGTAAAGCTGCTGCCTTGCAGTGGTTTTACAGCCTGACGGCGAGTATTACCTCTTTAACGGCCTGGATGGTTTTGGTTATCATCATGGGACTGACCCGACAAGTGGCTCCCTCTGCAACGGTTACTCACGGAGGACTACTGTCCGGGTTAGGTTTCATGCAAATGACGGTCTCGTGGCCTTTCATGCTGCTGTTCCTTTATTTTCTCTCCGTATTGGGGTTGGTGACGATTCGGAAGATAAGCCGTTTTAAATGGAAAGATGTTCCTTTCATCCTGAATCATGCCGGATTATTCATTACGTTGCTGGCAGCCATTTTAGGAAATGGTGACTTGCAACGTCTGCGGATGACGGTTCCGCAAGGTGAACCGGAATGGCGGGCAACCGACGAAGCCGGAGAAATGCAGGAACTGCCTTTAGCCATCGAACTGAAATCATTTACAATCGACGAGTATCCTCCGAAGCTGCTGGTTATCGATAATGCGGACGGTAAAGCGTTGCCCAAAAAGAATCCTGAAAACATCCTGGTCGAATCGACTCCTTTGTCCGGCAGTCTGTTGGATTGGGAGATAGAAGTAACCGACCTGTTGCCGATGGCCGCCTGTGTCCCCGGAAAGGATACGGTCAACTTTGTCGCCTTTCATTCCGAAGGGGCGACAACCGCCTTATACGTAACCGCCCGCAACAAGGCAAGCGGTGTCGAAAAAAGCGGTTGGGTGAGTTGCGGCAGCTTCATGTTCCCGTACGTATCCCTGCAACTGAATGAGGAGGTGAGCCTGGTCATGCCGGAACGCGAACCGAAACGCTTCGCCTCCGAGGTCTTGGTGTATACGAAGGAAAAGGAGCAGGCCGAAGCATTGATTGAAGTGAACAAGCCTCTAAGCATGGGCGGCTGGAAGATTTACCAGCTAAGCTACGACGAAACAAAAGGGAAATGGAGCCGCCTGAGCATCTTCGAGTTGGTGAAAGACCCGTGGCTTCCGTTGGTATATACCGGCATTCTGATGATGTTGCTCGGTTCCGTCTGCCTCTTCATTCTGGCACCCGGGAACAAGCCGGAACAGGCGGCCGTTAATGACACAAAAACAGTATAACGTATGGAATGGAATCATTTGATATATTTCGCTTTGCCGGCCGTGTTTTGCTGGGGCGTGGGAGCAATGGCGGCTTACCGGCCTGGCAAGTCGTTGCAGGTGGTTTTGTGGACGGTTGCCGGCCTGGCTATCTTTATGGCTTTCATCGTCGGGATGTGGGTGTCGTTGGAACGACCGCCGTTGCGGACGATGGGGGAGACCCGCCTGTGGTATTCCTTCTTCCTGCCGGTTGCCGGAATCATTACTTATATCCGCTGGCGCTATAAATGGATCTTGTCTTTCAGTACGGTCATGTCGCTGGTGTTTATTTGTATCAACCTGTTTAAGCCGGAGATACATAATAAGACGCTGATGCCCGCCTTGCAAAGTCCCTGGTTTGCACCGCATGTGATTGTTTATATGTTTGCCTATGCGATGCTGGGAGCGGGGGCCGTGGTGGCCGTCTATCTGCTGGTCCGGTCGCGAAAGACAGCGATTGAGCCGGGTGTAATGAATCTCTGCGATAACCTAGTCTATGTGGGAACTGCTTTCCTGACTATCGGCATGCTTTTCGGGGCGCTCTGGGCGAAAGAAGCTTGGGGGCATTACTGGAGCTGGGACCCGAAAGAGACCTGGGCAGCAGCGACCTGGCTGGGCAATCTGCTGTATATACACTTCCGGTTTCAGAAGAACAAACAGTACAGGGCGGCCCTTGGAATACTGGTGTTCGCTTTTATCTTGCTGCAAGTTTGCTGGTTCGGCGTGAATTATCTGCCTTCGGCACAAGGCAACAGCGTACACGTTTACAATATGGAATAACAAATAAAAAGAAATATCAACTTAAATCGTAAACAAAAATGAAGAAACGGGTGATTGTTTTTTCCGGGCTTCTGTTGGTAAGCTCGATGTGGATGAAAGCAGACGAGAATGAAACATCCAAAGATAAAGAGAATACATTCTCGATGAGTGCGCAGATACGTCCGCGTGCAGAGTACAGGAACGGAGTTTTAAATCCCCGTAGCGAAGGGCAGGAGCCGGCCGGCTTCATCAATAACCGTGCCCGCCTTTCCATGAATTACGAGCGGCAGAACCTGTCGATCGGTCTTTCCGCACAGCACGTAGGCGTCTGGGGACAGGATCCGCAGATCGACAAGAACGGCCGTTTCATCCTGAACGAGGCCTGGGCACAACTCGACTTCGGATACGGCCTCTTTGCCAAGCTCGGACGCCAGTCGCTCATCTACGACGATGAACGCATCCTCGGCGGACTGGACTGGAACATCGCTGGCCGTTATCACGACGCCCTGAAACTGGGTTATGAGAACAAACAGAACAAACTTCATCTCATCCTCGCCTTTAACCAGAACGACGAAACTAAAATAGGCGGCACCTTCTACGCCGAGGGCGCGCAACCTTACAAGAACATGCAAACCCTTTGGTATCAGCATATCGGCAGCAAGAAATTTAAAGCCTCTTTCCTATTCATGAACCTCGGACTGGAAGGCGGCGACCAGACAGAAAAGGTTTCCGACACCCAGTTCATGCAAACGATGGGAACAAACCTGTATTACCAGCCGGGCAACTGGACCTTTGGCGGTACCTTTTATTACCAGTCCGGCAAGAATGCCAAGAAACGTGAAGTCTCCGCTTTCCTCTGGGCCTTGAATGCCGCCTATAAAATCAATTCGCAATGGAGCGTTGCCCTCGGCAGCGATTACCTGAGTGGTGCGGACAATACGGACGGTCCGGATGCCAAATACACGGCCTTCGATCCGTTATACGGAACCCATCACAAATTCTACGGTGCGATGGATTATTATTATGCCACTCCCTTCCAGAACGGTTTCAATCCGGGACTTTGGGACAACCAGGTGAAGCTCGCCTTCAAACCGTCGAAAAAAGTCGACCTGTCGCTCGCCTACCATTATTTCTCCACCACAAGCGACGTGACGGTTAAGGGAAAGGACCTCGACCGCGGACTGGGTTCCGAACTCGACCTCCAGGTGGACTGGCAGATTATGAAAGACGTGAAACTCTCCGCCGGCTACTCCACGATGCTCGGAACATCGACGATGGAAGCCGTCAAGGGAGGCAGTAAAGATAGTTGGCAAGACTGGGGATGGTTGTCGATCAACATTAATCCGAGAATATTTATTGCCAAGTGGTAACTTGCAGGTGTCGGAAATGTTCTTATCTTTGTAAGAAATATTTCCGACACTAAATCGATGCTGAATGAATATAACCGATATCTTTCAAATACCGTTGTTCCGGAATTTCACGCAGAAGATGCAGGAAGACTTCCTGGAGAATCTGGAATACACACTAGAGAACCATCCGAAAGGAAAAACGATTATCCACCAGGGTTCGCCGTGCCAGGCCATACACGTTCTGCTCGAAGGTAAACTGAACGTAGACGTAGTCGACGTCTCGGGAGGCGAAGTCAGGGTAGAGGTCATCAAAGCCCCGCGCACCTTTGCCACTCCGCATGTTTTTGCCGAAAAGAACCAGTTCCCCGCCACCTTCTCGGTCGAGGAAGATGTCGTCCTGATGAAGATTTCCAAAGATTCATTCTTTAAGATGATGCATTCGATGCCCGTGCTCCTTCATAACTTCCTTTGCGTCAGCACCAGTTGCAACAAATGCACCATGACCCGCCTGCGTGTCCTCTCTTTCCGCGGCATCCGCAGCCGTTACATTTATTATCTGATAGACCATCTGAAAGAGGGCGAAGACACGGTCGATATGGAGCACAATCAGGTGCAGCTTGCCGAGTATTTCGGCGTCACGCGGCCCGCCCTTTCCAAAGAAATCAATAAGCTCGTAGACAGCGGTTTTATCCGCATCTCGCGTAACAAGGTGAAGGTACTGAACAAGCAGGCCCTTATCAGCATGCTATAAAATTCAGCATATTGCCCCGCATCCCCTTGCCGGAAAAAATAATCATCGTACATTTGCCTGCGTTACAGAATTGTTGAATGTATGGGAAAAGTACTGATTATTGACGACGAAAAGCAGATTTTAGGTTTACTCTCACGTATCATCGGACTTGAAGGTTACGATGTGTTCCAGGCGTCCACCTGCCGGGCAGGTCTGAAACAACTGGAACAGCAGACCCCCGAAGTCATCCTGTGCGACGTCTGCCTGCCCGACGGCAGCGGCGTTGAACTTGTACGCGAACTAAAGAAGCTGCGCCCCCATTCCGAAGTCATCCTGCTGACCGCCCACGGCAATATCCCCGACGGCGTGCAAGCCATCAAGAACGGTGCTTTCGATTATATTACCAAAGGCGACGACAACAATAAAATCCTCCCCCTGATCGCCAAGGCTATGGAGAAGGCCACCACCGCCTACCGTCAGGAGAAAGCTGCCGCTTCGCCGGTCGGCCGGCAATATTCGTTCGACACCATCGTCGGCAAATCGCCCGCCATACAGGAGGCGATCGCCCTGGCCCGCAAGGTGGCGCAAACCGATGTCCCCGTGCTGCTGACAGGCGAGACAGGCACCGGAAAGGAAGTCTTCGCCCAGTCCATCCACCAACACAGTTCGCGTAGCGGAAAAGCCTTTGTGGCTATCAACTGCTCTTCTTTCAGCCGCGACCTGCTGGAGAGCGAGATGTTCGGCCATAAAGCCGGCGCTTTCACGGGTGCTTTGAAGGAGACGAAAGGACTTTTCGAGGAGGCCGACAACGGTACTATCTTCCTCGACGAAATCGGTGAAATGGCTTTCGACCTGCAAGCCAAGCTGTTGCGTATCCTGGAAACCGGCGAGTTTATCAAGATTGGCGATACACGTCCGGTAAAGGTGAACGTCCGCGTCATCGCCGCCACCAACCGCGACCTTTCCAAAGAGATTGCCGAGGGACATTTCCGCGAAGATTTGTTTTACCGCCTTTCCGTCTTCCAGATACATCTGCCGCCGTTACGGGAACGGTCGGAGGATATTCCGTTGCATGTAAAGGCGTTCGTTACGGCTTTGTCGGCAAAGATGGGCAAGGAAATCAAGACGATTTCGCCCGATTATATCAACCTGCTGAAAAAATACACCTGGAAAGGAAACGTCCGCGAACTCCGGAATATGGTGGAACGCAGCCTGATTATTGCGGATGGCGATGTGCTGACGCCGGATTCGTTGCCCCTGAACATTCAGCAACCCAATGCCTCGGCAAACGATGCTTATGCCGGGTTCGACCTGAGCGGCGTTGAAAAAATGCATATACAGAAAGTCCTGAAATATACGAACGGGAATAAAACCGAAACTTCCCGCCTGCTGGGGATCGGGTTGACTACGCTGTATAGGAAGATTGAGGAATATGGGTTGTAGTAAACTATAACACACCCCCTGCCCCCTCTCGAGAGGGGAGGGGATACTATCCCAGATATTTTTCCACCTTCTGATAGAACGTCGCCAGATGTGCCCCATCCACAAACCCGTGATGCACGTTGATCGCGACGGGGATAATCAGTTTTCCTTCCCTTGTTACCGCTTTTCCCACGTTCAGCAACGGGTAGCTGCTACCGCTTTCGCGCTCCTGCGTATGGGTCATCGATGTAAAATAAAGGTCGGGCGTCGCGCTCACCAGAATAACACTATACCGGTTTTCTTCAGACGACAGGTTTTCGGCATTATACGGGTCTCCGTCCTCCGGGATAGAGGCGATGATACGTCGCGCCTCCCGATGGAAGTCTTCAAACCCGGCTATCCACGGAATCCTGACCGTATAGAATTTCCCATTCTCCTTCATCCGGATGGGGCATAAGACATCGACAGTCTCGAAATACATCACCTGCCCTTCGTCATCCACTCTGAAGCGCAACTCCTTAATCTCGTTTGCCGCCCGCAAGATGGCGTATAAATAATGTATAAAGAAGGACTGCCCGTTCTTTTTCGCTTTCTCTTTTGCCACAGTGCATTCCACTTCGGAGGTAATAGTGATACACGGATTCAGGAAATTCCGGAAGAAATTAAAATTATCTTTCCGTTCCCACGTTTCAATATCGACGATTTGTCTTTTAGGAAAGGCCGTTTGCTTATCCATTCTCTACTCAGTTTTATTGATTGGATGCAAAGATAGCTATTTCGTTTTGAAGGAATCTATTTTTCAAAAAAGAAGACTGAAAACTTATTGTAAAATCAATCAATACCGAAATCCTCATAAGATTGATTTTCTATAAATAAAAAAATATATATGCCGATAGGAAATCTTTACAATTGAAGCATGTTAAATCCTAAATGAATAACATGATTGTATCCATTGAAAAACAATTATGAAAAGTGTTAAATATGAATGACTAAATTAATCGAACGTTTTTTCTAGTCACATTTAAGTTTTTCTTTAGAAATAATCATATCCGATTAAATAACACTCATTATAACAAGAGAATCAATCATTCTCTTCGTTTTTTTTTGAAATAATATTTGTTTATTTAATTATTTTTCCTTCCTTTGCAATGACAGAAAAAAACGTTCGTTTTTTCTAGTCATTTCGCTGTTAATAAATATAAACACAAATATAATTCAACCCCTTGACGGGCCATTACCTAAATCTGATAAGAATGAAACAAAGACAATCTGAACATCCTCCGAATGTTGATAAACAAACGGGGAAGCGGGAATAGAAATAAGGAGATAAAGATAAATTTGTTTTCAAGCATTTCATTAATACTAGATATGCCGGTTTATGTGTCGTGAGACACGTACGGCAGTAAAAAGCCTTCGATACGTGTATCGGATGGCTTCGGCACAACAAAGATCCCTCCGGTATGAGTATCGAGACTTTTTTAAAGGGTGGTCATTATATCGATACAAGTATCGGGGGATTGCGCCGAGGGCGTAATGTTATTGTAAAATATTGGAAACATTTTTACCAGGTACTAAACGAATAAAAACACATACCTATGACTAAAATACAAACATTTGGAACAAAAACACGATTGAAGAATAACGAAAGTCTGACGTTCGGCCGTGAAATAGAAACAGCTATCGAAGCCAAAGGCGACGATACGCTGGAGATAACTGATATATTTTCCGATTATAAGGCGAAATTGCAGGCGTTCGATGATAGCATTGTCAACGTTGCCAAAAGTTCTATTACCGAACAGATGGCTATGGGTAACAAACAACGTGGTAACCTGCATGTTGCCATACTTATAGAAATAAGAAACGGATTGAGGCACTTCGATCAGGATAAGCGAGACGGCGCTTTGCGTCTGAGCGTATTGGCTGATACTTTTACCGGTGCCCAACGGCGTTCGTTCGACGACCTGACAAGTTTTATCAATAACTTTTTACAGGAACTGGCGTCCGATAAATACAAGGCAGACGCTACTCTCTTAGGTTTGGACGGCTGGATAGCCGAACTTAAAAAAGCAAACGACCTTTGTGCCGAACTGACATCGAAGCGCTCGAAAGAACACTCTGAAAAGAGCGGAAAAGGAAGTACCGAAATGACACGTCCCATCTACGAGAAGGCTTATAACGCATTGGTGGAAAAACTGAATGCCCTGGCACTCGTCAAAGGAGATGATAAATACGCCGAACTGTTCGCATGGTGGAACGCGCGTATCGACCATTACCGTGTCGTCATCTCCGACAGCCTCGGGGCAGGCAAGGGAGGAAAGACGAGCACCGGAACTACCCGCCCGCCATCGTCGGGAGGAAGTAGCGGTGGCGACCGTCCGGAAATTGAATAGGAGGTTAGGATTGATAAGGGGGGTAGGCGGAGGCTGTGAGGTTTCCGCCTGCATTTTTGATATGAATTTGATATTCCATATTATGTTTTTTATGTGCTATTTTTGTGATAGTCAGTAAAAATCAATGATTTTCATGAATTTATTTACAAATTGTCTTTGAAGAATAGATTTATTACAATAGCTTTGCGGGAACAGTGAAGCAATGTTTTTCAACTATTCTTCATATGTACGTAAGATGAAACAGAAAATACAATGAATTTATTAGAGGGGTATAACTTGGGTCTAAATTAAAATTATGAAGCGCAACATCGGTATATTTATTTTGCTGGAATATTTTACCGGAAAGATATATGCGGGGTGCATCCCTGCGATAAATATTTCTCCGGCAATAGGAGGGGATGCGTTTTGTTCTGCCAATTCTTCCATGCTGGAAAAGCCATTGAATTTTATCGAACATTATGACCTGCTGATATTCAGCCTCTATTTCCTTGCTTCCATCATTGTTGCACTGCTTACAATCATCTATATCAGGTACATAAAATCGAAGATGCGGACCCGCGAATATAAATTGCTTCTTAAATACCGTGATTTATTCGACAATATGCCTATCCCTTATCTGCGTAGTAAAGTCCTGAATAAAGACGGACAGCTTGATTTTATTATTATTGATGTCAACAATGCTTTTGAAAAGAAGGTATTGCCCGGATTCAATATCCGGCATAAAAACAGGGAGCAGATTGAAGAAGCCTCGATTGGTTCGATGGACAGGTTTCTGGACGTTTCAAAAAAAGTACTGGCTACAAAAGAAACGCATACGGGCGAATATGAGGTGAACGGGGCTTCGTATACAGTCATCATTCGTTCATCGGAAGAAGAAGATGTGGTGGACGTGTTCTTTGTCGATGTGACGAAGCTGAAAAATTACCGCGAAAATCTGGAACTGGTAAATTATAAGCTGTCGATAGCGATAGAAGCGGCTGATATGATTTGCTGGTATTATGATATAAAAAATGATTTATTCTCCGTAAAAAAGATGGTGGTCGAATACGATTCGTTGACCGGAAAGACACACCGGAGGCTGGTCGAAGATAAAAACGTCCCACTGGAAACGGCTTTGATGCAGGTGCATACCGATTTCCGTGAGCAGGTGAGGGAGTTGTTCAGGCGATTAATCAGAGGAGATATACGCAGGGGACATCTGGAATACCAGTTGAGCGACCTGAATATCTATAATGACAAGGAAGTCTCATGGGAAGAGACGTTAGCTGAGGTCGAGTACGACAGCGAAGGGAATGTTATTGCCCTCGACGGTGTTTTCATGCCTATCACGGAACAAAAACTGCTGGAACAGAGCCTGCGCGATGCCCTCACTGCCGCCGAAGAGGCCAACCGGCTGAAATCCGCTTTCCTGGCGAATATGAGCCATGAAATACGGACGCCACTGAATGCGATCATAGGTTTCTCAAATTTGTTGATTAACGTTGAGACGGAAGAGGAAAAGCAGGAGTTTATCGGGATTATCGAAAATAACAACGCGCTGTTGCTGCAACTAATTAACGATATTTTCGACCTGGCAATGATAGATGCAGAAACGCTCGACTTTAACGAATCGAGGACTTCTGTCAACCATATTATTGACGAGATCGTGACGTCTGCCCGGATGAGGAACCGAAATAAGAATGTGCAGTTTATCGGTAGCAAAGGATTGCCGCAGTGTTATATCGTCATCGCAAAACATCGTTTGGCACAGGTGTTGGCAAATTTGGTGAGTAATTCCATGAAGTTCACGGAATCCGGGTCTATAACGGTCGGGTATGAGTATGAGCAGAAAGGGAACCTGTTGAAGTTTTTTGTCAGGGATACGGGTATCGGCATTCCTAAAAATAAGACCTTAGTTTTGGCAGATAGAATTTCGATAAGATAAAAAAGATAGATTTGTAATATGTCAAACCATTGAAAGAAAGGAAGACAAAGAGTGAACCAGTAAAAAAATGGAATAAGATTCATGTTC
>NZ_JAMOKT010000098.1:0-19189 GCF_023656795.1 Parabacteroides caeci | reverse complement strand
TAGTTAAGACTTTTCTTTCTGCAAGATTACCTTTATTCCCCAATTACACAACTTTTTTTGAAATATTTTAATGATTTATGCCACAAAACATATTTTAATAGAAATTTTGGTGCGGTTGCCCTGTTAAATAACTCACACCGCAGGAAAAAAGATAAAAATAATGTATCTTTGCAGTTTCAAATTCTCTGATTATAAACAAAATCGTTTATGGATACAAAGACAACAACGCCAGAATATCTCTTTGAAAGCAGTTGGGAAGTCTGTAATAAAGTGGGAGGGATCTACACAGTGCTGTCTACAAAAGCGCACACTCTGCAACAGATGTTTAACGATAAAGTGGTATTTATCGGACCTGATGTGTGGGGACCCGCTAACGCTCCGGACTTTATCGAAGATGATGCTCTGTTTGCTGATTGGAAAAAACATGCAAGAACCACTGACAAACTAAAAATGAAAGTCGGACGCTGGAACGTACCTGGTACTCCTCCGGTGGTATTAATCGACTTCAAGCCTTTTTTCAGTGATCGGGACGCTTTCTTTTACTCCATGTGGGAAAACTTCAGGGTAGATTCGATGCACGCTTATGGCGACTATGACGAATCCTGTATTTTTGCCTATGCAGTAGGAAAAGTGATTGAAAGTTTCTACAACTTCTATAATCTTTCCGATAAGAAAGTTACAGCACTGTTCAATGAATGGATGCTGGGTATGGGAGCGCTTTATATCAAAAAGCAAATCCCCGCCATTGCAACCCTGTTCACTACTCATGCTACATCTATCGGCCGTTCCATTGCCGGCAACAACAAAGCATTATATGCTTATATGGACGGATACAACGGCGACCAGATGGCGAAGGAACTGAATATGGAGGCCAAACATTCGCTGGAAAAGCAAACGGCTCACCATGTGGACTGTTTCACGACAGTCAGCGATATCACTGCCCGGGAGTGTAAGCAATTACTGGACAAGGCTCCGGATATTGTTACCCCGAACGGTTTTGAGCCCAACTTCGTTCCCGAAGGAAAAGAATATACCAAGAAACGTGCAGAAGCTCGCAAGACATTGATCAATGTAGCCGAGAAATTACTGGGATGTCCCATCTCTCCGGATGCATTGCTCGTATCGACCAGCGGACGGTATGAATACCGCAACAAAGGGATCGATGTCTTCATCGAAGCCATGAACCGTGTACGCAATTCAGGAGAACTACAGCGTGAAGTCGTTGCCTTCCTGATGGTTCCAGCCTGGGTCCGCGACGCACGCGCCGACCTGAAAGAGGTGATTGAAAAAAATATTCAGACCACCTCTCCCATGCAAATGCCTTTTATTACCCACTGGCTGAATCTGATGGATCAGGACAAGGTATTAAATTATATCTCACACGCAGGATTCACAAATCAGGCTTCCGAAAAACTGAAAATAATATTTGTGCCCTGTTACCTGGACGGACGCGACGGAATCTTTAACAAGCCCTATTACGATCTGCTGATCGGTATGGACGCAACTGTATATCCGTCATACTACGAACCCTGGGGATACACTCCACTGGAAAGTGTTGCCTTTGGCATACCGACAGTAACGACCAATCTGGCCGGCTTCGGCCTTTGGGCGGAAAAAAGTGTCTCCGGCAAAAACATCAGCGAAGGTGTGGCTGTTATTGAACGGACAGACTTCAACTATTTCGATGTTGCTGATGCTATCACTGCTTCAATCCTCTCACTCGTCAAGAAAGACAAAAAAGAAGTTGAAGAAATACGCAAACGCTGTTTTAAACTGGCAAAGCAGGCTGAATGGAGTAAATTCATTGTTTTCTATCAAAAAGCTTTCAGCGACGCATTGGAAGCTGCAACTAAAAGAAACAGTTAAACATAGCTCATAATTAGCAAGATAATTCTATCTTTGCCACAGTTTTTTACATCTTATTAAAAGTTGAATCATTTTAAATCTCACAATAATGAAAATCAAGGCGAATAACGCAAACAGTCCGATCTGGAAGGACGTTTATTCACATTCGATGCTTCCCGAAGCATTACAACCCTTACACGAAATGGCTACTAATTTGTGGTGGGTATGGAATCATGAAGGAGCTAAATTATTTGGAAAAATCGACAAAGACCTTTGGGTATCTACGGAAGGTAACCCGGTGCTTTTACTCCAAAGCTTATCATTCAAACGTATTGAAGAAATCCAGGCCGACAAAGTATTGATGGCCGAAATCCAGGAAGTTTACGCCAGCTACAGAAAATATGTGGACGTAAAACCGGATGCTACTAAACCGTCTGTTGCATATTTCAGTATGGAATACGGACTCACCAACGTGTTGAAAATATACTCCGGTGGTCTGGGTGTTCTGGCAGGTGACTACCTGAAAGAAGCCAGCGACAGTAACATCGATCTGACAGCTGTAGGTTTCCTGTATCGTTACGGATACTTTACACAATCATTGTCTATGGACGGACAGCAGATTGCAAACTACG
Organism: Parabacteroides caeci; assembly: GCF_023656795.1. NCBI lineage: Bacteria > Pseudomonadati > Bacteroidota > Bacteroidia > Bacteroidales > Tannerellaceae > Parabacteroides > Parabacteroides caeci. The sequence goes on along the minus strand of NZ_JAMOKT010000098.1, from coordinate 16,712 downwards.
AACCGCAGAACTTCAACTCTTTACCTCTTTCTCAGGTAATGCAGTCAAACGGCGAACCAATGGTATTGGAAGTACCTTACCCAGGTAGAACCGTATATGCTCATATCTGGAAAGTAAGCGTAGGACGTGTTCCTTTGTATCTGATGGATACAGACATTCCTCAGAACAGTGAATGGGACCGTTCAATCACTCACCAGTTATATGGAGGCGACTGGGAAAACCGTATGAAACAGGAATACCTGTTAGGTATCGGCGGTATCCTGATGCTGGATAAACTGGGTATCAAAAAACAGATCTATCATTGTAACGAAGGCCACGCAGCATTGATCAATGCTCAGCGTCTGGTTAACTATATCCAAAACGACGGACTTACTTTCAATCAGGCATTGGAAGTTGTACGCGCTTCTGCTCTTTATACAGTACATACTCCGGTTCCTGCCGGACACGACTATTTTGACGAAGGCCTGTTCGGTCGCTACATGGGTGAATTCCCCGGTAAGCTGGGTATCAGCTGGCAGGAATTTATCGATATGGGACGCGAAAACCCGGGTTCTAACGAAAAGTTCTCTATGAGTGTATTCGCTTTGAATACTTGCCAGGAAGCAAACGGCGTAAGCTGGTTGCACGGAAAAGTATCACAACGCATGTTTGCTCCGGTATGGAAAGGATATTTCCCGGACGAACTGCATGTAGGATATGTAACTAACGGCGTACACATGCCGACATGGGCTTCTACAGAATGGAAACGTTTCTTCCACCAGCGTTTCGGTGAAAAATTCTTTGAAGACCAATCCAACAAAAAACTTTGGGAAGCTATCCAGAACGTCAACGACGACGATATCTGGGAACTGCGCAAAACTCTGAAAAATAAACTGATCGAATACATCAAAGGCCAGTACAAACAGAGCTGGTTGAAGAATCAGGGAGACCCTGTAAAGGTTGTTTCTATCCTTGAAAAGATCAACCCGAATGCGTTGCTGATCGGTTTCGGCCGTCGTTTCGCCACTTATAAACGTGCACACTTATTGTTCACAGACCTTGACCGTTTGGCTAAGATCGTAAACAATGAAAAATATCCGATCCAGTTCGTATTTACCGGAAAAGCCCACCCGGCTGACGGCGGCGGACAGGGATTGATCAAACATATCGTAGAAATCTCACGTCGTCCGGAATTCCTGGGTAAGATCATCTTCCTCGAAAACTACGACATGCGTCTGGCACGTCACCTGGTTGCCGGTGTCGACGTTTGGTTGAACACTCCGACCCGTCCGCTGGAAGCATCAGGTACATCCGGTGAAAAAGCAGAGATGAACGGTGTACTGAACTTCTCCGTACTCGACGGATGGTGGTACGAAGGTTATAAAGAAGGCGCTGGTTGGGCATTGACCGACAAGCGTACTTACGAAAACCAGCAGTATCAGGATCAGTTGGATGCCGCTACGATCTACCATATATTGGAAACAGAAATCATCCCGACTTACTATGCTAAAAACAGCAAGGGATACTCTCCCGAATGGATCCAGTATATCAAGAACTCAATGTCTCAGATCGCTCCCGACTATACAATGAAACGTATGTTGGACGATTATATCAGCCGTTTCTACAGCAAACTGGCTAACCGTTCCGCCCATTTGCGTGAAGGTAACTACGCTGAAGCCAAAGCTATCGCAGCATGGAAAGAAGAAGTGGCAGAACATTGGGACAGCTTCCAGGTTGAATCATTCACTTGCAGCAAGGATCTGGCTATCGACGGACCGGTTGTCGGCAAAGAATATTCATTCAATCTGGTAATCGACCGCAAAGACCTTCAGGGAATGCTTGGAGCTGAAGTGGTTGTGACCAAAGAAAACTCGGAAAATCATCAGCTTGAATTGCTTTATACAAAACCGTTCGTGCTGAAGAAAGAAGAAGGTTCTAAACTGTTCTTTGAATTGAAAACAACTCCGAGCGAAGCTGGTGTTCATAAAATGGGCTTCCGTGTTTACCCTGTAAACAAAGAATTGCCTCACCGTATGGACTTTGCTTATGTTCGTTGGATTCAGTTATAATAAACAGTTATAGCAAATATGAAAAAGGATGCTTCCATAACGGGGGCATCCTTTTTTCATATTTATTTAATATCCAGGATTCTGTGTCAGATTTCTATTCAGGGAAAGTATATTTTCGGGAATCGGAAAGACAGTCGTATAACCACTGCTTTCTCCCGGTAACTGCGGACGGCTGCTATAGGTCCGTGTAAAAAGACCAAAGCGGACCAGATCCTGCCTCCTCCACCCTTCCCAGGCAAATTCCAGTTGACGTTCGGCCAGTATATTATCTAAAGTAGCCTGACGGTCCGGCATTCCGACACGGGAACGGACCTGATTCAACTCTGCATCCCCGTTTCCCCCGTTACGGACCAATGCTTCACTTTTCATCAGCAAAACATCGGCATAACGGAACAGCACAATATCATTATCCATCAGCTTCCCGTCTTTAGTCGCCGTTTTATCGATTGCATATTTCTTCATACGGGCACCCGCCACCTTCTCAAACGGTTTGCCGGATATATCCACATCGACCTTCCAGGGCAGATATTCCAACACCTGCCCGGTATCGAGCCGAACGGTATCCCCATTCAGATCAAGCACAACACCGGCAAAATAGCATTTACTGAAACGAGCATCGACCGAATCCGTATCATAACCGAAAGTCCGGAGTGCTTCTATTGTAGCGGCAGAGCCATTCTCACCGGATAATCCATAAGCCTTCGCATGATTATAATGACGGGAGCGAAACAGGTATTGCATCTGGTTCGTATAAAAATTCTTATCCATCGGAATCGTAAAGATATTCTCTACAGAGGTTTCGTTAAATACGGAAAAGTTCTCTTCATAAGTACGTGACAACTGATAACCAAGCGCTGTTATGGAATCGCAATAAGCGATCACGGTTTCCCACGCATTCAACCGTTGACCGCCGACTTCAAAAAACACACTTTTTCCATCCGGCTGACTTCCGGCCGTCCAGTTATTATTTGTGTAAACTTCGGCATTCAAAGCCAGTTTAGCCAACAGAAAATAAGCAACCGGACGTGTCAAACGCCCGTAATAGTCACCGAGCTGGTTACTACGCTCCGCACTTAGCAACGGTGCTGCTTCCTGCAATTCTTTTACCACAAGCTCAAACACTTCCTGCCGGGTACTCTGCTTTACATCTTTCATCGGAGTGGATGACGACAATACAAGCGGAACACGTCCGAACATATCCACCAGGTAATAATAATACATGGCCCGGAAAGCACGCACCTCAGCCATATAAGCCGGGATATACCGGTTGTTCGTCTGCTTATAAAATTCGTCCAGACGTTCCAAAGACTTATTGCTCAACACAATCACCTTATACAAATACTCCCAGGTCGCCCGTATGGCATCACTGCTGACACCCCATTTATGCAGAAACAAACCTTGCCAGAAACCACCGTCATACCAGTCACCGCCACGGGTCGGAAGGATCGCCTCATCCGTCGTAAAGGTATTCAGGTCATATACTCCCCGGTAAGTTCCCTGTAATCCCTGGCTATCGCTGTAACCACCTACATAATTATAAAGCGTTGCAACCGTGTTCAGGTAGACCGAAGTGGCATTATCATAGGCTTCCTCTTCCGAAATTTGATCTCGCGGATTCTCTTCCAGGAACTTACTACAGGAAAGAAAAGTAAAACCGCACAAAATATAGGATAGTAAAACTAACTTCTTCATCACTACTAATTATTAAAATTGAAAACTCAAACCGACCGTATAAGAACGGTAAACCGGATAATTCCGCTTATCGTCTATCCCCAGCGTATTATTCACAATATAACTATTGATCATAGGAGTCAGGCCGGAATAGCCGGTGATCGTTGCCAGATTATTGACAGAACAGGACAACCGCAGGTTCTGCACATATTTCTTCCACTTGCCCAGCGGGACATTCCATCCCACGGTCAGATAGTCAAAGTTGATGTAATCACCTTTCTCCAACCAGTAATCCGTTGCCGTCTGATCCTTTATATTCTGCTCCGGAGCACCTTGCATCACATTGTAATCGGGGAAACTGCCCATATTCATATAAGTAAGGGAAGTCCCGTTGTATATCTTATGCCCGAAGGCTCCGTTTATCTGTAAAGAGACATCGAACTGCTTGTAGCGGAAACTGATATTCGATCCCAGCATCGTCTTGGGAGTCGCCTGTCCGGCAATGTAACGGTCTTCGCCATCTTCCAGATTCACACCATCGCCATTCAGGTCGGCAATCTCATATCTGTAACTACCATCCTCCTGCTGTGTCAGCCCGGTACAATGAGGAAGATAAAAGACACCTAAAGGCTGTCCGACAATCTGATAGACGATATGGTTATAACCTCCGTGGAAACCAGCGCCATTCAGATCGGAGATACTGGTATATTCCGGTGCCGACATCTGTTCGCCTTTGTACATACCGCTCAGGGACAGGAGTTTGTTCTGCTGGAAAGTAACGTTGACATTGATGCTCAATTCCATATCTTTCGTTTGCAAAGGAGTAACGCCGAACCCCAGTTCGACACCGCTATTCCGCATCGAACCGAGGTTTGCCAACAGTTTATTGTAGGCAAAAGGCGGAACGCTCACATCATAAAGATAAAGCATATCGCTGGTCTTCGAATGATAATAATCGACAGTCATCAACAGACGGTTACGGAAGAAACCGACATCTATCCCTGCATTCACGGTACGTTTTACTTCCCATTTCAGGTCGGGGTTGGCATTCCGGATTACCCCCATCGTTACCGTCGGGCTACCTCCTACCGATACCACGCCATTGGGTTTCACCAGTTGCAGGGAGTTATAAGAATCGATCGCATCCTGATTACCGGAAAGACCGTAGCCGGCACGCAGTTTCAGATTATTCAGAAAAGTGAACTGTTTCATAAAATCCTCCTCCGTGATTATCCAGGCAGCCGAGACAGAAGGAAAGAACCCCCATTTATTATTCTTGCCGACTTTGGAGGAAGCATCTGCACGGGCATTGACCGTCGCCACATATTTTCCGGCATACATATAGTTGACACGTCCCAGAAAAGAACTCAACCGTGGGTCTTCATAATAAGAGTTCGTTCCCTCCCAAAGACGTACAGCCCCTGCCTGCAAATTATTATATCCGAATTTATCCGTTGAGAAATTCGTAACAGTCGTATAAAATCCGGTCAGGATATTCTTCTGAGCTTCCACCAGTCCAAGCGCATCCAGGTGATGCTTTCCCCAATCATTCGAATAACTCAGCAACAAATTACCCAACAAGTCCTCCATCTTCCTTTCTCCTTTATAGGCTTGTCCGTGCGCCCATACCGTGGTCGGCAGATACTGGGAGTTATCTATTATATTATATGTATAGGAACCGAAGGCTGAAAACTTAACCTGTTTGCTCAGGTTGACCGTAAACTTCAGATGGGTATTGAAATGGGCATTCGAATCATCATCTTTCACCTCCAGCCAGGCAAGCGGATTGGTAATCTGACTGGCATTGGTTACCCCGTTCCATGCTCCGGTCTGCTCGTCCCGATGGTTCGGGAATGTCGGATTAAACGCGGCTGCCGAATAGAAAGTCTTCTGGATATCATTCAGATAACGGTTCTTTTGCAAGGAGCCGAAGACACCCAGGTCTATCTTCAACCGATCATTGAAAGCACGCTGGGCGATATCCAGTTTAACGGTAAAGTTCTGGAAATCGTTTGTCCGTACCACGCCATCCCGGTCCATAACACCGAGGGAAGCACGATAGTTAGACGTTTCAGAGCCTCCTCCCAAAGCTATATGATGATTCTGCACAATCCCGGTCCGGGTTATTTCATCCGGGAAATTCGTATTATAACCCAGATCCAGTATATCGATATTACGTTCGGAAGCCACCGCCCGGAAATCGTCTCCCGACAGCATCTTCATATTCTTATAGACAGCCTCCACCCCGAAACTGCCATCGTAACTGATACTGAAAGCGCCGCCTTTCCCTTTCTTCGTCGCCACCTCGATCACCCCCGAAGCACCACGCGAACCGTACTGTGCCGTCTCGGAAGCATCTTTCAGGATAGTGAAACTCTCGATATCCGCCGGATAAATGGAACTAAGCGTATTCAGGTCGGAAGAAACGCCATCGATAATGACCAGCGGGTCGTTCCCTCCGGTCAGCGAAGTCGTTCCCCTCACCCGGACAGCACTCAGTGCAGCCGCCCTGTTTGCTCCGGTAGAGATACTGACCCCCGCCGCCTGTCCGCTCAAAGCGTTCAGCGAACTGGAGACAAATCCCTTGTTCATACGTTTTTCGGAAACTTTATCAACAGAACCTGACATGGTCCGCTGATTCCCCGTTGCATATCCAACGGCTATCTCATCATCCAGCCGTATGGAATCAGGCACAACCATCCTGAATGTATCCGTCGGTAACGGAGCGACCTGCGCCTGCCCTTCAATCCCCCGGACAGCTAATAAAAATATCGGAAATATGAATAAAGAAGAATAGAACTTAACCATATGCATATCGATTTAAGATTGTGAACCCCTTTTCAATAAAAACTACCAACCGCAAGCGATTGTTCATAAATATAATAAATGTTTTTAAATCAATGCTTATTTCTGTAATATTACTTGTATTGGCAGGTTCACTATTTATCAGATATGAGTGTTTGTTTATAGCAACTGGTTGTACCTGGCTCCCCTCTTGAGAGGGGGAAGGGGGTGTGTCATATCCCCGCCATACAACCACCATAATCAGAGTCACTTGACTATTACAGGTTCATTTGCCGTTTGCTTCAGCTGACGGTTTACAAGTTGTTTCTCTCTTTTGGCTTCAGCCACATTTCTCCTAGATAGAAAACTGTAAGAAATGGGACTAAAGTCCAATGAAATAGCCCCTTTACTAATCCGTCAGCTGAAGCAAACGGCAAATGAACCTGTAACAAAGCCTGTTTTATAGACTGGCTTTAACACACCCCCTACCCCCTCTCAAGAGGGGGAGACAGTTACAACCAGTCACTAAACAGATAGCTCAATTTTTTCTAAACAAACCTCTCCTTTCCCCTATTTAGTGATAATTAATAGTCCCCGCAAATAAATTATTTACGGAAATATTTCTTTATTCAGCAATACATTGTACCTTTGTCCTCGTTAAAAAAGAAAGTATTATTATAAGTAATAACATATAAAACTTATTATTATGTCTAAAGTAACAGTTGTTGGCGCCGGTAATGTAGGTGCTACTTGCGCAAATGTTCTTGCCTTCAATGAAGTGGCAGACGAAGTTGTAATGCTTGATGTTAAGGAAGGCGTTTCCGAAGGCAAAGCAATGGATATGATGCAGACGGCTCAGTTGCTGGGTTTCGATACTACAGTTGTAGGTTGCACAAACGACTATGCTCAAACAGCAAATTCTGATGTTGTTGTTATCACTTCTGGTATTCCCCGTAAACCGGGTATGACTCGTGAAGAGTTGATCGGTGTAAACGCTGGTATCGTGAAGAGTGTAGCTCAAAACATCCTGAAATATTCTCCGAATGCAATTATCGTAGTTATCTCTAACCCGATGGATACAATGACTTACCTGTCATTGAAATCTCTGGGCTTGCCGAAAAACCGTATCATCGGTATGGGTGGCGCATTGGATAGCTCTCGTTTCAAATATTTCCTGTCTCAGGCATTAGGATGCAATGCTAACGAAGTAGAAGGTATGGTAATCGGTGGTCACGGTGATACTACAATGATTCCGTTGGCTCGTCTGGCTACTTACAAAGGTATCCCTGTAAGCAAACTGCTGAGCGCTGAAAAATTGCAGGAAGTTGTTGCTTCTACTATGGTTGGTGGTGCTACACTGACAAAACTGCTGGGTACTTCTGCATGGTATGCACCGGGTGCAGCAGGAGCATTTGTAGTTGAATCTATCATCCACAACCAAGGCAAAATGGTTCCTTGTTCAGTTTATCTGGAAGGAGAATACGGCGAATCAGATCTTTGTATCGGTGTTCCTGTTATCCTGGGTAAAAATGGTATCGAAAAGATCGTTGAACTGGAACTGACAGCTGAAGAAAAAGAATTGTTCGCTAAGAGCGCTGCCGCTGTTAAGGGAACAAACGCTGCACTGAAAGAAGTAGGTGCTTTATAATCGGTAAACAAACTCGATTGATTAAATAATAAAGAGGATAACTCAGAAATGGGTTATCCTCTTTATTATTTAATCATTACCTTTGCAGAAAAAAGAATTATGATTCGTCCGATGACAGTGTCTGATGTGAGCGAGATTGTCGCGATCTATGCCCACTATGTAAACAATACGGTAGTAACCTTCGACACGGAAGTTCCTTCTGAAACGGAGATGTGCCAACGGTTATGCCCTATTATGGAACATTATCCGGCCTGGGTATATGTCGAAGACGGAAAGATTGCCGGTTACTGTTATGCACACGAATGGAAAACTAAAAAAGCCTATCGCTCCACCGTTGAGACAACCATCTACCTCCATCCGGACTATACCGGCAAAGGATACGGACATTTATTAATGAACCGGTTAATAGAAGACTGCCGCAACCGTTCGTTCCATGCCCTGGTCGCCTGCATCACCATCCCCAATGAGCCCAGTGTAAAACTACACGAAAGACTAAATTTCAAACAAGTCTCCTGCTTCCATGAAGTTGGTCGAAAATTCAACCGTTGGCTGGATGTGGCTGACTATGAGTTGATTTTTGAGAATAAGGAAGCTACAACAACAATAGTAACGAACCTGATCTCGATTACCTCCGCCATCAGTTGAAACACATGAAAGCCTTGGTTACAACCCTCGAACTCCCTTGGGATCGCTTAATTCCTATCCTCTTCCGTAGTTTTACCTCTTATATTCAACAACCGGATACAAACATGAACATCCGAAAATCCAGCCAACTCACCGCCCTACTAATGGACAGCATGAGTTACCTGTCTAAAAATACACGGACAGTCAACGCCTTATCCACTTTCCTGGATCAACAGATCAATGATCTCGACAAATTACTGGAAGGAAAGATGGAATATAGAACACATGAATCTCCTGCCCTGGAATAAGTAACAAAAAAACGAGGATACCTGCAAAGATATCCTCGTTCCTTATTATATAAGCATGTTATCTTCCGATAATACCCAGCTTTGAATCATTGATGAAATCAATGATGTGCTGTATCTCTGCGCTCATCGGCACCTGGTCCTTAATCATCAGCAGGGCATCGAAAAGACTTGAATTTCCCTGATAGATGATACGGTATGCATGGCTGATATGCTTGATAACCTTCTCGCTCATTCCCTGATGCGCCAGGATGACGGAGTTAACGCCGTAATAAATTGTCGGCTCCTGGGCAGCTACGATATAAGGAGGCACATCCTTGCGGAAACGGCAACCGGTCTGTGTCATCGACCATGTACCGACACGGCTTCCCTGGCTTGCCAGCACACAACCTCCGAAGATTGAATAATCCTCGAAGAAACAGTTGCCGGAAACCTTGCTACCATAACCAAACACACTATGATTTCCAATATGTGTATCGTGCGAAATATGTACACCTTCATGCAGGAAATTACCATTACCGATAACAGTCCGGCCTTCCGGCGTCGTGGCACGGTTGATCACTACGTTTTCGCGGATCACATTGTCGTCACCGATAACAACCAGCGTACTGTCGCCTTTATATTTAAAATCCTGGGGTTCTGCTGCAATGACAGCCCCGTTGAATACACGGTTTCCCTTACCCAGACGTGCGCCACTCATGATACTGGCGTGAGGCATGATTTCGCAATTGTCGCCAATCTCTACATTCTTGTCGATGTATGCAAAAGGATGAACAGTTACATTCGCTCCCAGTTTTGCACCGGCATCTACATAAGCTAACGGACTAATCATAATAATCTAAGTTTTAATGGTTATTACTCTCTTCCTCCACCAACAGCACTGTACAAGTTGATAACAGCCTGCATACGCTGAACGTTGTCGGATACTTCTGTCAATTGTGCGCTAAGAAGGCTCTGCTGGGCTGACAGGATTTCCAGATAAGTTGACTGGGCTGACTGGAACAAGGCTTTCGTATAGGTTACGGCCTTTTCCAATTGCTCGATCTGTTGTCTGTCCTGAACCAACATCTTGTTGGTTGCATCGTAAAGATGCAGGGCATCGCTTACTTCCTTACCGGCTTCAAGAATTTTCTGCTGATAATTCATCTGGGCGATCTTCTCCTCTGCTTTCGATACCTTCAGGTTAGCGATCAGCTTACCATTATTGAAGATAGGCTGTGCCAGTGAAGCCAGGGCCTGGAACATGAACTGTCCCGGATTGGAGATAGTAATACCGGAACCATTTGTCCAACCTGCTGTTGCAGTGATATTCAATCCCGGATAGAAAGCGGCACGTGCCTTATTAGTCGTATAGTAAGCGCTGGCAAGCGACATTTCCGCAATCTTCACATCCGGACGGTTTTCCAGCAACTGCAAAGGTACGCCGGCCATGATCTCGTCGGGGATTACCTGATCTTCCAGTCTGCCGCGGTCGATACGTTGTGGTGCTTTAGCCAACAGTACGGACAAAGAGTTTTCCACTTCGCGAACCTGGCGTTGCAGATTGATTAACGAAGACGAAACCTGATGATATACGGCTTTCATCTGAACAACTGCAGCCTCGGTTGTCATACCGGCCGTCTTCATTGCTTCCATCGCGCGTACATTTTCTTTATAGATAGCAACCGTTTCGGTTGTGATCTCTACCTGACGGTCGAGCATCAGCAGGGTAAAGTAAGTATTGGCAATACCACCGATCAACTGTGAACGGACAGCCTGCTGTGAATACTGGCTCTGCAAATAGATTGCTTTCTGATCGCGGCTTGCATTGAGCAGCTTACCAAACAGGTCGACTTCCCAATTAGCAGCAGCCGGCAAAGTATAGGCTTTTGCATAGCTGGATCCTCCCATGGTGGTCAGCGAGCCTTGCGGGGCCAGGTTCAAAGACGGAAGGAAAGATAAACGGGCAGCTGTCAGCAACGTTTTCGCTTCTTCCACACGGAGAACGGCAGCCTGCATATCCACGTTATTCGCCAGTCCTTCTTCAATCAAAGCCTGCAATTTTGGATCACGGAAAACTTCCTTCCAGGAAAGGTTTCCCATATTGGTCGTATCGGCAGCCAATGTATCCGTTACCGATACCGGATCACGATACAGACCAGACGTATCTATCGTTTCAGGACGATCATAAGCCTTGTAGATGTGGCAACTGCTCAGCAGGGCAGTTGCACACATCATATATATTATTTGATTTTTCTTCATTGTCTTCTCACTTATTTTTTAGCGTACTGTTCTATTTCCGTATTCAAATCGCTGTTGTCAAGGTCTTCCCATTCGATCGGTTTAACCTTTTCCTGCAAGTACTGGAATACCACGAACAAGGCAGGAACGATCAGGATCTGGAAGATCATACCGACAAACATACCGCCAATAGCGGCAGTACCCAGCGTACGGTTACCGTGAGCACCTACACCGAAGGCGAACATCATCGGCAACAAACCGACAACCATTGCCAGAGAGGTCATCAGGATAGGACGCAGACGGGCAGCCGAACCTAAAACAGCAGCCCAGGTAATGCTCATACCCATACGGCGACGGTCGAGGGCAAACTCTACGATCAAAATAGCATTCTTTGCCAACAGACCCATCAACATGATCAACGCAATCTGCATATAAATGTTATTCGACATCGTACCCAGTATCATCTTCAGCGCCGGGATGCTACCTAACGCAGCCCAACCCTGTACAAACAGGAAGCTACCCATCAGACCGAACGGAATTGAAAGCAATACGGCCAACGGCAATACATAACTTTCATACTGTGCACTCAGCAACAGATAAACGAACACGAAACAAAGGATAAAGATCAAACCGGTTGTACTACCGCTACTTTCAGCCTCTTCACGTGCCATACCTCCCAACTCATAACCGAAACCGGCAGGAAGGGTGGTACTTGCTACTTCTTCCAGGGCTTTCAGTGCCTGACCGCTGGTAAATCCGTCAGCCGGGGCAACCATCAGTTTCATAGAGGTATACATGTTAAAACGGCTGATGATATCCGGACCATATACTTTCTCTATTGTAATAAACTGGGAGATCGGTGCCATTTCGTTACCGTTTCTGACCTTGATATTCTTCAACGATTCCATATTGGCTCTCATAGAAGGATCGGCCTGCACCATTACACGGTACATCTTACCGAAACGGTTGAAGTTGGAAGCATACAGACCACCATAATATCCCTGCAAAGTCATAAGGATATCGCTCGGACTGATGCCAACTTTCTTACAGGCTGCCGCATCTATATCGATCATATATTGCGGGAAGTTCGGGTTGAAAGTAGTCTGGGCCGACTTGATTTCCGGGCGGGCCGTCAATGCAGCCATATAGTCTTTGGAAACATCAAAGAATTTCTCCAGGCTACCACCAGTCTTATCCTGCATATTCAATTCGATATCACTGGAAGCGGAATAACCCGGAATCATAGGCGGAGTAAAGAACAATACCTGCGCATCCTTCACCACTTTCTGGGCACGCATGAATAAACTACCGTAAACTACTTCCGCACTCTGCGTCATAGAACGTTCTTCCCAGTCTTTCAACTTAATGATGAATGAACCGTAAGAAGGTCCCTGGCCACCGATAAAACTGAAACCGGTAATAGCCGTACGTGATTTCACAGCCGGGTCAGAAGCGATCAGACTATCTACACGTTCCATGATTTCCACTGTACGTTCCTGAGAAGCTCCGGGAGGTAATGTTACAGCTCCCATGATAGTACCCATATCTTCATTCGGCACCATACCGGTCGGCGTTACCTGCATAAAGAAGATCAAGAGGGCAATAGAAGCCGCAACGGTTCCGAATGCCAGCCATTTCTTCTGGATAAAGAACAAGACACGTTTCTTGTAACTCTTCAATAAAGAATCGTAAGCCACATTGAATGAGGTATGGAAACGGGAAACAAGTGTCGTCTTCTTTTCACCGTGTTCATCATGAGGTTTCAGGAAAATAGCACAAAGCGCCGGACTCAATGTCAAGGCATTCAATGCCGACAAACCGATAGCAATAGCCATCGTCACACCGAACTGGCGATAGAATATACCGGCTGTACCTCCCATAAAACTTACAGGGATAAACACGGACATCATCACCAATGTAATAGAAACGATCGCTCCGCCAAGTTCACTCATCGCATCGATAGATGCCTGTTTCGCCGATTTATATCCCTGGTCCAACTTGGCATGGACCCCCTCGACGACGACTATCGCATCATCGACCACAATCGCAATGGCAAGCACCATCGCACAAAGTGTCAACAAGTTGATACTAAATCCGATCAGTGACAACAGGAAGAATGTACCGATCAAAGCAACCGGAATCGCAATAGCAGGAATCAAGGTTGAACGTAAATCCTGCAAGAACACATACACCACAATAAACACCAGGATAAAGGCTTCCAGCAAAGTCTTGAGAACCTCATGAATAGAGGCATAGAGGAAGTCGTTGGCATTCATGGATACTTCAATCTTCATTCCCGGAGGCATAGTCGCCTCTGATCTCACCAGCAAATCCTGGATATTGTTGATCGTTTCTGTTGCATTCGTTCCCGGCATCTGGTAAACGATACATGCTACCGCATTATGGCCGTTTACTTTATTTACATAGTTGTAAGTCAAACGTCCCAATTCGATATCGGCAATGTCTTTCAGACGAAGTACTTCACCATCGGGCAATGCTTTTACTACGATATTATCAAATTCTTCAGCAGTTTGCAGACGTCCTTTATAACGGATCGTATACTGGAACGACTGGTTTCCCTGTTCACCGAAAGAACCCGGAGCTGCCTCCACATTCTGTTCAGCCAGCACGTTCGACACATCGTTAGGCACCAGCTTGTATTGTGCCATTACATCCGGCTTCAACCAGATACGCATAGAATAGTCGGTACCCAATACGTTGGCATCACCTACCCCCGGTACACGCTGTACTTCAGGAATCAGGTTGATCTTTGCATAGTTCTCCAAAAACTTCTGGTCGTAACGGTCTTCCGCATCATAAACGGCAAAAACAACCAACATGGAGTTCTGACGTTTCTGGGTAGTCACACCAACCTTTGTTACTTCGGCAGGCAACAGACCTTGTGCCATCGACACACGGTTCTGAACGTTTACCGCCGCCATATCCGGGTCGGTTCCCTGTTTGAAATATATGGAGATATCGGCAGAACCGTTATTGGAAGCATTTGATGTCATATACATCATGTTCTCTACCCCGTTGATCTGGTCTTCCAGCGGTGCAATCACACTATTCAATACAGTCTGCGCATTGGCACCTGTATAAGTAGCCCTTACCGAAACAGTAGGAGGCGCAATGTCCGGATATTGGGTAATAGGCAATGTGAACAAACCTAATATACCCAGGATGACAATCAGGATGGAGATCACCGTTGAAAGCACCGGACGGTTAATAAATCTATCTAATTTCATATGTTACTTTTTTATAAACGAATATCACCGGGAAAGTCCGGGTTATCCTATGCCTTTAATTAAAAGCTGTTTTTAAATTTCCTTCGTTCTGGTCTTTCATGGCCTGCTGGAACTTTGCAGCCTGTTCAGCCTGTGTAATCGGCTTGATTTCCTGACCGTCTCTTAAATTCTGAACACCTTCTACTACGATCTTGTCACCGGATTTCAGACCTTTAGTAACCAGATAATTCTGGCCATCATCCAAAGAGGAAACCTGAATTTCAACATTTTTAATTTTATTATCGGGTTGCAGTACATATACGAATTTCTTGTCCTGAATTTCAACAGTAGCTGACTGCGGAATCATAATAATACCTTCCATGGTGTAAGGGAATACCACGTTTCCTGTTCCCCCGCTTCGCAGGATTCTTTTGTCATTCGGGAAAACGGCACGCATACTAACCGAACCGGTCGACTGGTCGATAACGCCACTGACAGCATCGATCTTACCGGTTTCTTCCAGCATCGTTCCGTCTGCCAGCTGTAACTGAACGGCCGGCATCTTATCCAATTGTTCTTTCAGTGTACCTCCGGCTTTTGTGAGCTGCAACAATTCCTTTTCTGTCATTGAGAAATAAACATATACTTCTCCGATCTCGGAAACAGTTGTCAACGGACTCGAGATAGAAGGACTCACCAAACTTCCGATACGGTAAGGGAAAGTTCCGACAACGCCATTGGAAGGACTGGTCACCGTACAAAAAGATAAATTCTGATTGGCACTGACTAAAGAAGCTTTTGCCTGTTCCAGAGAGGCCTTTGCAGACATTAACTGGTTGACAGCTGTCTCATATTCAAAAGAACTGATAATAGCATTATTATACAAGTCTTTCTTATTCTTTTCTGTCAATGTCAACGTTTTTACGTTTGCCTCTGCCATAGCAACAGCAGCTTTGGCCTGGTTCACTGCCGCCTTATACTGCGTGGGATCAATTTCAAACAAGGCCTGCCCTTTACGGACCGTAGCTCCTTCATCGACACATAACTTAACAATAAAACCCGACACCTGGGGACGAACCTCGATATCCTGCGTACCTCTGATAGTCGCTGGATAGGATGTTGTCTGATTGCTGGAAGATGAATTCACGGCTAAAACAGCATACTCACTGTCACCTAACTTCATGCCACTCTGGCTGTTACCACAAGCAGCTAATAAAGACACTCCCACTGCAAATAACACAATTTGCCTACATTGGGTAATAGTAGCTCTCAACATTTGTTTATTCATATATAATCGGTAAAACCAAAAGTACAATTTTTCAAAACGAAAAGTTCAAAAAAATTGGATAAAGGGTAATGATTGCTATATTTGTGCTGAATATAGTAAATAGGATGGCGTATGAAAGATGTATCAGTAGACAGGATTTTGGATTTTCTATTGAAAATGGGATTTGAGAAGGTTAAGATTCAAGGTTGCAATCATGGCTACTTAAAGAAAAAGAAATGTATGATCAAAATAGACCATAATCGTCTTTACGCAGAGTATCTTAGAAAAACATTTTATATTAATGAGTTGACTAAGGAAGAGTTTGCTTCTTTTGTTTATTACATGACGTTGGATTATAAGCAAAGAAAAAATCTATCTTACCTTTTAGGCTGGGACCCGATTGGATATTTTAAAAACGCTAACCGATGTGAAAATGATCAGGCAAAGGTAAAATTGAAAAAATTAGAGGTCTTAAATGGAATTGATTCTATTATGAAACAATTTGAAATTTAATTATAAGAAAGCCGTTTAAGTACTGTTTGAGCAATACTTAAACAACTTTTTCTCTTGGTATAATTTACTGCCCGTTCAGCTTCCCAAATTCCAGGTCGCTATACGGTGTGTCCTGGATTTTCGTATAGGTGGACATCGTGAACTCGGAAAACATGTCGTTGTGGTCGATAAATTCGACCCGACTTTTGAAGGGGTATAATCGGCAAAGAAGTACAATTTTTTGAAACCACCGATTAAGAACCATTCAATTGTGATTCAGTGTGTGTAAAAGATTTTAAACAACCTCTTACACACTCCATTTTTTAGAATCAGAATCTATGTTTTTAACAATTCTTCTAACTCATTTATCTTATCCCGCAGTTTTTGTCGGGATATATGTATTTCGTTCATGTTGTATTCAACCGG
>NZ_JAMOKT010000097.1:0-19890 GCF_023656795.1 Parabacteroides caeci | reverse complement strand
AATTAATAATAAAGCATAGGTAGACATCCTAAAATATGTTACCCAAAAAACACACAACTAACTGTTCGCAAGTTAAATACAATTATTATACAACATAAATTGAAAGCTAACATATGGCATCAAGTTCGTCATCAACTGACACGCGGCATGGAACGGACGGATATAGACACCATGAGGCAAATATCCCTCGCGGACTTTCTCGCGCGGTTGGGGCATGAGCCTGTCCGAAGGAGCGGAAACGAACTTTGGTATCGTGCGCCGTACCGCAGTGAGCGCACGCCCTCTTTCCGTGTGAACGTGGCGAAACGGCTCTGGTACGACTTCGGTTTGGGCAAGGGCGGTGACATCTTCACGCTTGCCGGGGAGTTTGCCCGAAGCGGTGACTTCATGGCGCAGGCAAGATTCATAGCGGAAACCGCCCGTATGCCGTTTGTCGCATCGGAAAAGCCGTTGTACCTGCCGGAACCGTCCGAACCTGCCTTTGAGGGGGTGGAAGCCGTCCCACTGCTCCGCTCACCATTAACAGAGTATCTGGCGGAACGGGGCATCCCTTATGCCGTTGCATCCCGTCACTGCTGCCGCTTGAACTACGGCGTGCGTGGAAAACGGTATTTCGCAATCGGTTTCCAGAACGTGGTTGGCGGCTATGAAATCCGGAGCCGTTATTTCAAGGGTTGCGTGCCGCCGAAGGATGTGTCGCTGGTCAAAATGGAAAGTTCTCCGACTGGCGTGTGCAGTTTATTTGAAGGATTTATGGACTTCCTTTCCGCTGCCACGCTTGGATTGGAAACAGGCGACAGCCTTGTGCTGAACTCCGTCGCCAACGTGGGTAAGGCGGTAAAACACTTAGACGGGTACGGGCGCATCGACTGCTTCCTCGACCGTGACGAAGCCGGGCGGAGGACGCTGGAAGCCCTCAAAGGACACTACGGCGGACGTGTCTGTAACTGTTCCGCACTCTATGACGGTTGCAAGGACTTGAACGAGTATCTGCAACTGACAGCAAAAAAGAAATGAACAATAACTTAAAAATCAAAGGACAATGAACATACTGAACAACAAGAACAAGAGAATATCCATCTTCAAGGCGTTGGCACTCTGCCTGTTCGCCGCCGTGTCGCTCACGCTCGCATCGTGTGACGATGACATGGACATCCAGCAATCCTATCCGTTCACGGTGGAAACGATGCCCGTACCGAACAAGGTCACAAAGGGGCAGACGGTGGAAATCCGCTGTGAACTGAAAAGGACGGGCGATTACGCCAACACGCTCTACACCATCCGGTATTTCCAGTTCGAAGGGGAAGGCACGCTGAAAATGGCGGGCGGCATTACTTTTCTGCCCAATGACCGCTACCTGCTCGAAAACGAGAAGTTCCGGCTGTACTATACGGCTGAGGGCGACGAGGCGCACAACTTCATCGTGGTGGTGGAGGACAATTTCAAAAATTCCTACGAATTGGAATTTGACTTCAACAACCGGAACGTGAAGGACGACATTCAGACCGTCATCCCCATAGGCAATTACAAACCTCTGCCAAGATGATGCGTGTATTCATGGCTATCCTCTGTTCGCTGCTGGCGGTCTGCTCCGTGTCCGCACGGGACAGCCGTCGGAAGGGGACGGACAGGCAGGCGGCAATCTACCGCCTGCCGCCTTTTGAGCGGGCGGTTCGCTGTACGAAGTATTTTGAAGGCTGGCACTCGGAGAAACACCACCCATACGTGGGCTGGGGTCATCAGGTGCAGCCGGGGGAAAGGTATTCGGCACGCACCATGACGAAGCGGCAGGCGGACGCACTCCTGCGGAAAGACTTGCGTAAGTTCTGCGCCATGTTCCGTAAGTTCGGGCGTGACAGTCTGCTCCTTGCCACGCTCGCCTACAATGTCGGTCCATACCGGCTTTTGGGGAGCGGGAAGATACCCAAAAGCACGCTGATCCGAAAATTGGAGGCGGGCGACAGGAACATTTACCGGGAATATATCGCTTTCTGCAACTACAAGGGGAAACGGCACGCCATGCTGCTCAAACGGAGAAAGGCGGAGTTTGCGCTGCTGTACATTCCGTAACATGGCAAATGCCTGACAAATGAAACTCCGATGAAGCCGCAACTTCATCGGAGTTTCCGCTTTTCATACATTCGGGATTTTTCCTTTGCCGATTACTTCACCGTCCCTGCAATGCTCTATGATGCCGGGCGAAAATCCCATCTCCCCGATTGCGATATGCCGGATATACTCCACATATTCCTGACCTTGAAAAATCCTGCCCGTGAGGTTTTTGAAAATCATCCTTATGCTTGTTCCGTCATCGCTGTGCAGGATGATTTTTCCGTTCTGTCTGATTTCTTCCATGATTGAAACTTGTTTTTGTGAATACTATCGTAGATTGGGACAGCGGTTTCTTTGCTACTTTCTTTGTCCGCCGTCATGCTCACCGAAAGAAAGTAGGGCGGCTTTGTCCGCCGCCACTCAAAAATGGGTGTAGAGTCCTGTTACCATCGTGAACATTTCTTCCAGCATATCGCAATATATGCCATCGTGTGTTTCGATGTCCTTCGTCTTGCACTCGAATGTCTTTTTGCTGAACGTCCTGCGGTAGAAACGCATATTGTAGAGGTCTAAGCCGGCATCGTAGATGATGTCAAGGCGGTTGGCACTCGTCTTGTTCCTCGCAAGGCTCATGCGCAGTCCGTTACCCATATCTATAAAGTCCTTGCTTCCCGTCATGGCGGCAAAGCGTCTGCCGCCTATCTGCTGTAAAATAGTCTTCGCTATCATGCTTTTCTTGGTTGTAGGTTGGCGGTGCGGACACCGCCAACTTGTTTAACATTCTGTTATCTCGGCAATGGGTGTGTTTCGTTTCAACCATTCCATCAGGCACTCCATATTGTACTCGCTTGTGATGACTGCCGTATGGCTGTTGATGGCGGTAAACCTGCTGCTCTCGTAGTCGTCTATCCACCCTTTTAGGGTATCAACTCCCCACGCTTCGGCATCGTCAAAGATGCCGTCCAATACTTTGATAGGCTCACTGAACTTCACTATCAGCGTTTGATAGGCTGCGTTCATCGTCTGTCCTCCTTTCCTTCCTTTGCCGTGAGCCACTCATCCCGTGCTTCTCGGCACTCGTCCAATGTGGGTTTGACACAAGAGAACAACTCTCCGTCTGTGGGGTGGCGGTAGTCGTACTGCACAAGTGTCCGCTTGCGTCTGCCGATACCTAATTGGAAACGCTCGTATTTCTCCGTACCTGCTTCCGTGCAGGTGCTTACTCCGTTGATGGTCATCCGTGTTGCCATAATCGTTGATTTTAGGGTGGTTAAAAATGTACTGACAAAACTCTGTTCTTCATCACCATTTCGGGGTCGCTCGTGTAGCGTTGGTGCAGGTAGAAATGGTGGGAACCGAAGCCGTAAAGGAAAAACCTGTCAAGTCCGTGCTTCTCGGCAAAGTTCTTTACACTCCGTCTTAACTGCTCCTCACTCGTTGCAAGAGTGAGGAGGTTCACAAATTCAAGGAACATCGTGGGGATTTTATCGTCCCACAGACAAACCATGCTTTCAATTTTTACTTCCATACTATTGGGTATTATAGGTTGATACTATGCCGCTTCCATCCGCTGGCGGATAAGGTTCACGTTGCTGTTCACAAGGTTTACAATGCGGTCGTGGTACTCGGTATTGGAATTGTGCAAGCCACGACTTTGCACCACTTCCAATGTCTTCAAGGAAACCTCCACCGTTTCTATGCGCTTGCCGTCAATGGTAGCGGATAGGATAAGAGAGTTCTTTTCAAGGAAATAGGAGTTGGAAAACACGCAATGGTGCAGTTCCGTCCCTTCCGCTGCAAACTCCGCAACGCTCTCCAACACACGCACCTGCAAAGTGCCGTCCGTGAAGGCGATGCCGAAGAATATGCCTTTGAGTTTGCGGTATGCCTTCTCGTGTTTCTTCGCTTGGCGGATGCGTTCCTCCAACTTCTTGCGTTCTATCTCCTTGTTGCGCTTGTGCATAAGTCTGTCGTGTTCGGCTTTGAGGTCGGAGGGACAGACGTACTTCGGGCTGTTCGTGTCCTTGCCGAAATGCCGCAGGAGGTCTATGGTGTCACGCCACATGGAGCCGTCAGCAATGGTGTAGCCGTTGCGGATACATATCTTTACGGATGCCCAATACCTCTCTATGTCAAAGGAACTGCGGATATAGTGGCGCAACATGGGGTATTGCCCTGCCTTCAACAGCGTTTCGGCTCGGCTGTCGGAAAGGATAGCCGTGAAAAGGTCGTAAGGCAGTATGTTGTGGTATTCGCCATTGAAGCCGTTGCGTTTCAGTTCGGGTATGAAACGCTGTCGGGGATAGGTGCAGACGGGGTTTATATCGTATGCACGGAGTTTGTTGTTCTTGCGTACCTCCATGTCGCTGTATTCCGCCCATAGGTCGTAGTAAAGTATGGACATTCCACGCAGTCGGGCAATGGTGACGGTTGTGCCTTTGGGCGAAATCCACCTTTGCACCACTTCATAAATGGAATACCCGGCTGCCTGCCCTGCCTTGTATTGGGACTTGACGAAGAAGAAGCGTATCACTTGGTACTGCTTGCAGGTGGTGATGATGCAGAAATACTCGTTCTCGCTGAACACGCTCTTTCGGGTGCGCAACGCTTCCAACTCCATGCCGCAATGCGGGCAGGTGCATCCGCAAACGGTGTCCGCAAGGTTGTGTTCACTCCTCCACGAATGTCCGCACTCGGTGCAGATGTTCGTGCCGTCCGCCCTCTTGATGGCGTAATGTTTGAAGCAATGGCGGAAAGCGTAAGCCCTCTGTGTGGCGGTCAATTTCGGCAGTCGCTCGCTCAATCGTGCGACTTCCTGCTGTATGGGTGTTCTCGGTTTCATAATCAGAAATTGAATAGGTTGGGTTGTTGTACTTCTTGTGCGGTCGCTTTGGTGGCGGTTCTCGGCTTGCTGCGGTTCTGCAACTTGCGGAGTTCCTCCTCTTGGTATCTGCGGACTGCGTTCTGCCGTGCTTCCGCCTTTTCCTCTGCCGTGAGTTCCACAACGTGGTTCACCGCCACTTGGCACTGAATGGGCTTGCCTACCTCTATCTCGTTCTCGTCATAGTAGTGGACGGCTTGCCCGAATATCTCCCCGTCCGTGAAGCCGTTGCAACCGCTCCGCTGCACGTAGTTGAGAATGTAGGTGACACAATCGTCTATGTTCTTGGCAGGGTTGCGGTAGTTCCTCGCAAAGAGCGTATCTTCCGCTGCACGCTGCTCCAGATACATCTGTATCGTTCTCTTGAAATGTTCTGTTCCTTTCATATCGCTGTCTTTTTTAGATTGTCTGTTTCAGTATTTCTCTCCAATAGGTCGGCTCTACCTCGCTCAGAAGGAAGTCTGTAAAGTCCCTCCGTGCGTCCTTGTTCAGTTCTCGGTAGAGTTCACGGAACACGGATATGTTGCCGTTGATGTACGTTTCCACCATGTACACGAAGATGTTGTCCACCTCGTAGTATCTGCACTGCTGCGCTGCCGTTTTGCTGCTTCTCTTTGCCATGTCAGTAGGGGTTAAAGGGTGAATAACCAAAGGATGAAGCCGAAGAAGGCAATAGTGGAAAGGATAGCCACGATTACACCTATCGCCACTCGGAACACTCCGTTTACAATCTCTCTAATAATGCCCCAAAAGATGCCGAACATCCCGAAGGCGGTGCGTACCATCAAGCCGCATATCGCAAGCCCTATGTACTGCGCCATTTGTCTGAAATTTGCCGTTGCCGTCATATCTTCGCTGTTTTTGATTTTTTTGTTTTTTAATGCGGATTCAAGAGCTGAGGGAGTTGAGTTTCAAACTATCTTATCTGCCTCTCGTTTATCCGACATTTTTTTTATGCGTCTTTCTGTCGCATCGGTCGTTTTCGTTTCGGGTGCTTGAAAAGGTAGGGATTAGGGAATGCAAGGTTTTTCGGGAAAAATACTACCCGCAGGGCTGGAGATTTTTTCCGAAAACAGGAGGCTTGACCTTGCATTCCCGTCCAATCCCGGAATTACCTTTGCGCCCAGAACGGAAATGACTATCTGATGCGGCTCACTGAAAGACGCGAAAATGGAGGTAAACGGAAGTGGAGGCAGATTGGACAGGAAAACTTCAAAAGAGAAATCCGTAAAAAAGGGAAAACGCCAAAAGGAAAAGGGACATAGCCGGAGGCGTGAAACCGGGCAAACCACCGGCAAGGAAGTATGATTTTATATGTCTGGCCGAGCGTGTACGGTCGGACGGATAAAATCATTCTTCCCGGTTTGCCTGCCGTGTGTGACGGCTTGTTCCATTTATGGATCGGGCGGTCAGACACGGCTTTCCGCTTACGGCTCAAAGGAACAGTGGAAAAAGAAAAATCGTCAGAAACCCGTAAAAGCACCTCTTTGGCATAAGCACAAAAGAAATGGGCCTTGCATCATTAGTCTAAACTGTTGTTTAGGCGTGAGGCAAAGCCCTTTTCTCCGCTTATGCGTAGTCGGCATACGTTCGACCAAAATCCTTTTGGGCGATGGTGTGCCGACGGACAAAACCGCTTTTACGGAAAAACTTGTATGAGAAGAAAAAATTAGGGAGATTCATTTCAAAATCTCCCGTTTTATTGTTACTTTTGCATACGAAGAGTTCTTTGAAGGTTACGCAACGCGCAGAAGGATGATGCAGTAGATAACTAACTAAATCGTAACCTATTACTATCATGAGCAATTAACCTACGCTCAGTTCCAATAAATTACACTCTTTTCGTAACTTCGACTTCACAAATATACAAATAAATAACGCAAAATGGAAGAAGTCTTAATCCTTATTCTAATGGAAGTTACTTTCTGACAAAGATCAATGAAGCAATAAAACTCCGGGGGGTCAAGTCTTAATCCTTATTCTAATGGAAGTTACTTTCTGACAAGAATCACGTAGTAACTTATCAGGTGCCGTAAAGTGTCTTAATCCTTATTCTAATGGAAGTTACTTTCTGACAACGAAAGGGGAAAGAAACGCATGGAAAAGAATAAGTCTTAATCCTTATTCTAATGGAAGTTACTTTCTGACATAAACAACAAAGATGTCTAACATAAAACAGGTGCGAAGTCTTAATCCTTATTCTAATGGAAGTTACTTTCTGACATCCTCAAAGAAAGTGATGTAGCTAGTACCACGTACGCGTCTTAATCCTTATTCTAATGGAAGTTACTTTCTGACACAGAGTTATTTAACGTATTTGAGCGCGGGCAACCAGTCTTAATCCTTATTCTAATGGAAGTTACTTTCTGACCATGGATATATAAAACATGGGAACGCGTATCACTTACTGTCTTAATCCTTATTCTAATGGAAGTTACTTTCTGACTTGGCGTAGGCGAATTGATAAAATGTGAAACCGCTGAATAGTCTTAATCCTTATTCTAATGGAAGTTACTTTCTGACAATACGTGGAAGACGTGGAACTGGATAACGTGGAAAGGTCTTAATCCTTATTCTAATGGAAGTTACTTTCTGACGGCTAAACAGGCCCAGAATGAGAATTGGTATGTGAAGTCTTAATCCTTATTCTAATGGAAGTTACTTTCTGACCTTAACAACAGGATTCTTACTCATATTGACGGATTATTCGTCTTAATCCTTATTCTAATGGAAGTTACTTTCTGACTTGAAGAGTTTTGACGGTATTGTAGAAGTAGAGGTGTCTTAATCCTTATTCTAATGGAAGTTACTTTCTGACACGAACTATGCCTGACGGAACGCCGGCTAGAGGTGTCTTAATCCTTATTCTAATGGAAGTTACTTTCTGACCAGTTTGACATAAACAGAATCATTGAGCGTTATAAGTCTTAATCCTTATTCTAATGGAAGTTACTTTCTGACACTAAGAAATTAATGGCTATGTTGGAAACAGCTTCAGGTCTTAATCCTTATTCTAATGGAAGTTACTTTCTGACTTGGTAAACAAACAGATTTAAAATCGGTGGTAGACTCAGTCTTAATCCTTATTCTAATGGAAGTTACTTTCTGACTTAAATCCGGGTCGCGAGATAGTGCATAAACAAACAAGTCTTAATCCTTATTCTAATGGAAGTTACTTTCTGACAGCAATATTTATAACTCACTGTATTACAACCTTATCCCCTGAAACTCTTTCTAAAAACGCTCTTGCATTCACCATTATTAACTCATTTCTTAGGGTTTGCAAAGTTAGCCATTATACCAATACGTCAAAGAACGTCACTGCTAATATTTCATAAAACCAATATGCAGACCTATATATGCCAACTAAAAAAACAATGTATTCTTATTATGCATGATAACATCCAACTCCACCTTTTGACCGATTACCTTCATCGAACGTAAATAATCGGCGGAAATCGGAACAATTAATATACTATCATTATTCTCATAAGCCGCCTGCACTTCCGCCAAATCTTTCCGTATGCCATCATACTCCGACATCGCCAAGTCAGCCAAAAAGATAGACCGTTGCACACGCGTACAACCTTTCCGTTGTAAGTATTTAACAACCTGATGACGAACCTTGTCACTCTCTATATCATACATAACAAAAAACAACATATTAGAAGCCGGTCTGTTTGTTCGATTAACCAATCCTAAAATCCGCTTGATTCGTTCATCTAATGATGACAAATCCAACATATCATTACTCAACCGGTTTGGGACAGCCGATTCCGAAATGCCTGCATGAATAAACTTTTGCATTTCAAGTACAAAAGTCAACACTTTATGAACTTTCTTCGCCATCCCACCCTCCCGGTTAATGTCCGTTTATAAACCCTATGATCAAATCAGCCATCAACTGATTCAATTCAGCATTTGTTCCTGTACGAGGAGATTGTACCACCGAAAAACCTTTTTTCCCGAAAAACAAATTAATCTCAGCTTGTTTCATTCCCATCTTTAAACGGATCTTCTTACCATATTGAATATTGATAACTTCAGCAACAACGACTCCCACCTCTTCTATATAAGGTTTGAGAAGAGCCATCATATCATCTAATTCCCGAGGGACAAATACCGATGGCCGTTCCTTTTGGGCATGCGGATTAAGTAGCTGCTTAATCCGGTCCAATGCATCCCTGTCCGGATCGGATGTACCTATTTCTTTCTTCTTCAAGGCTACATCGTTAGTTTTGACCATTTTATCCTGTTGCCTTTTCTGTTCGAACAAACCAAATGGATTATCCATATCAATAAAAGCACGAATATCAACCTGAACAGCATCCGGATTATAATAAGCATCCGGATCAACACTGACAAAACAAGCACGGGTCACATCGCTCGTCCGCGTATCAATCACTTGATGCAAAACATATTGCTTGCTAAACTCCAACAAAAAAGCTTTATAAAACAGCGAATACAAACCACTATCATAACAACGCTCCTTTAGCTTGAAAAATACCTTCAGCCCATCTTCACTTGGAGAAAGAAAAGACAATACAACTCGGTCGTCAGCCTCGATTTGCTTCCGCAAATCAACAATAGAGAAACCCTTATCCGACAAATGATCTATATCTATTACAAAATATTCGGTATAAGCAAAATTTTCTATCCGCCGATAAGGAGGATTAAACATTCCACAAACCAAATAAGGCAACCGGCGCTTCAACAAACTATATTGTTTATCATCTATCTCCTTGACAATCCGAAGTTTCCGAATAGCAGAAAGGATTTCCTGACGAGGATTACGCAATGAATCATAAAGATATTTAATCGTTACTTTGTGCAGTAAATCAGCACTACCTGTAATATTGCTTCCTACCGAAATCATACTCAAATATATTTTTTCCATTGTTGTGCCAAGTCTTGGGCATACAATGACAACTGGGTCATCCGACTTCTCGACACTCCTTTCACCGTTACTACTTCATCCAGATAATCATTCAACGACTGAATAAGTACCCGGCGACCTAGAGCTTCCAACCAACAAGATCCATCTTCTCTAACCGAGTAATAATCATCAGTCACAACCTCCTGCATCAACAAAGAACAAACAACATAATCCACCCATACACGATATAGCTCAATCACATCATACACAAGAACCGGGCGGTTATAGTCATCCCTGTGCATCACACCGACATAGGGATCAATGCCTGCCTTTATCAAAGCACCTTCAATCTTCCCATACAACAATCCATAGCCATAGTTAAACAACGCATTAGCCACATCCATAGCCGGGTGCTGACTTCTTGTTTCAAAACGATACTTTTCCGGAAGAAACAGATTCAACGTCTCAAAATAAATTTTGGAAGACAGTCCTTCCCACCCTCTCAAAGAAGGTGCAACATCCGAAACAATTTCTCCCTCAATTCCTTTTACTTTTGTTCGATAATCTTCCAGACGATTAACTGATTTGTTTACTACCTTTTCCTTATCTTCCGTACGAGATATCATCATTAACAACAAGGCTTGCTGATTCTCTATTTTCCGGGAGATGACCTCTTTGATCCAAGATACTGCGTCTTTAGAAAAGGTAAAACTCAACTGTCCCTTCCGAACTGTCGAAACAGAACCATATTTGGGGCTCCAGATCCTCCCAATCGGTTTCCCACTTTTATCCATAAATAACACCTCTATCTCCTTCTCGATCGCCAACAATACAGCATCACTGGTGATTTGGGCACCACGACTAATCTGAATAGAGGTGATTCCTTCAGATGGGATACGTTGTTTACCTTCTTTTGTAAGAATAACAAACCCCTCATTATCACGATTCAACGCAACTCCAAATGTATTTAGTACTAGTTCCATCGTTTTTTCTTTTAATATTTTTCATATTAACCCTGCCGACTTTTTCCAACCAAACATCCGTCAAAGCCAACCACCTTACATATTATTTGGAATTAACCAATCAATGCAAATTTAAAGAATATACCGGACTAAATCCAAAACAACTCCATCAAAAAATACATATAGCTTCACTATTTCCTGCTTTTTCACTAGTTTTGCAGCCATTATGAAACAGCATTTGAAACCGATCATGTTCGTTGGCACTTGTTCCGATGCAGGAAAGAGTGTGATTAACGCAGCCTTCTGCCGTATCTTTAAGCAAGACGGATACCAACCTGCCCCTTTCAAGGCGCAGAATATGTCGTTGAACTCCTTCTCCACCCCCGAAGGTGGCGAGATGGGACGCGCCCAGGTAGTACAGGCCGAAGCATGCGGTATCGCTCCGCATACGGATATGAACCCGGTATTACTGAAACCGACTAACGACAAGAGTTCGCAGGTCGTACTGAACGGTAAACCGGTCGGCAACATGTCCGCCAAAGACTATTTCGGCGTACAAAACCAGAAGGAAGCACTTTTCAGAGAGGCTATCGAAGCCTTCAACCGCCTGGAATCCCGCTATAACCCAATCGTACTGGAAGGCGCCGGAAGCATCTCCGAACTAAACCTGCGCGATCGCGATATCACCAACATGCGGATGGCGATACAGGCAAACGCCTCCACCTACCTGGTTGCCGATATCGACCGGGGCGGTGTATTCGGCTCGGTTTACGGTACTATCGCACTGCTCAAACCAGAAGAACGGGCACAGATGAAAGGTGTCATCATCAATAAATTCCGCGGAGACGCATCGCTGTTTGAAGAAGGACGGACGATACTGAAAGAATTGACCGGCCTCCCCGTCGTAGGCGTTATCCCCTGGTTCCGTGACATCAAGATAGAAGAAGAAGACTCCGTCGCCCTGGATATGAAGACAAACACCTGGCAGGACGGCAAGATCAATGTCGCCATCATTCTGCTGAAACGTATGTCTAACTTCACCGACTTCGATGTCCTGGATATGGACCCGCGCTTCAATCCCTATTATACCAGCAACATCGACGAGATAGAGAAAGCGGACATCATCCTGCTGCCCGGCTCGAAGAACACGCTGGCCGACCTGCAAAGCATCCGCGCCAACGGCATAGCCGACACCATCGTCCGCGCCCATAAGAGAGGGAAAAAAGTGATCGGTATCTGCGGCGGTTACCAGATGATGGGTGCCCGTCTGGAAGATCCGGAAGGTATAGAAGGAAACCTGCCTGCCGTTCCGGGATTGGGACTGCTCCCCCAATGCACTGTTATCGAACAGGAGAAAGTCACCAAACAAAGCCGTTTCACTTTCCGTAACGGCTCCACGATGGCCTGCAAAGGATACGAGATACATATGGGACAAACCTCTTTACTCGGCAACGCGCCCGAAAGTCCGGTTGCCCTGCTGGAAGACGGTAGGAAAGACGGCTACTACCTGAACGACCATTGTTGGGGAAGCTATATGCATGGCATTCTCGATAATCCCGAAGTGCTCGACAATCTAGCTGAGGGTTTCAACAAAGAGACCGACAATGCCCCGTTCGATTACGCTGCATTCAAAGAAGAACAGTATGACAAACTGGCCGACCTGGTAAGAAAACATGTGGATATGGAGTATATTTACAGTACGCTGTAATCATCCCCACAACTCCCCGTTCGCTCGGATCAACAGTTTTACAGCCTCTAACTGATCTTTTTTCAGAGAAAAAGATTCATAGGCTCTGCAATAGTTCAGTGAATGTATATCTGTTCCGGTATAATCATAACAACCGTTTCTCAGTAATGAACCGGCTGTTTTTCGGGGAAGCGTTCCGTAAAAGCCTGCCAGGGAAAACAAATTAAGCTGAAATTTGCATCCGTGCTCTTTCAGCTTCATCAAATCTTCCATCTTCCAGAAACCATAGCGTTCCGGATGGACAAAAACCGGTACAAAACCATTCAATTGGATATCGTACAATTTCTCAAACAGATCACCGGGGGCCTGCAAACAGGAAACCTCTACCAATACATGCTTCCCGTCATACGACAGCAACCCTTCTTCCATCCGCTCGTAGAAGCATTCATCCAGCATATATTCGGCTGCCAGATGAAGGTCTATATGTATATGTGCACAGTCTTCCCGAAATGTTTCAAACCGGTCCCGAAGAAAATCTTTTCGGTTCTTAACCAAATCAGCCATTATATGCGGTGTCAGGAAAATACGTTCCACTCCCTGCCCTTCCAGAAAAGCCAACATGGCAAGACTGTCTTTCTCTGACGAAAATCCGTCATCCACCCCAGGCAGCAAATGAGTATGTACATCAGTCATCCCCGGCCACAAAAGTTTTTTCCGGGTAAATAAATTTGAAAGAAATGTGCTCATAATATACTTATATAACAATACCTGCAAAGGGAAAAGGATCATTTCAACCGGTTCACCCGCGCCACATCATCCATTTTCACACAAACGGTTGCTCCAAGTTGCTCCAGGTAAAGCAGCAAATGATTCTTCTTTATCTTCTTTACCTTGCCGGATACATGCTTCATGGCCCCGGTAAGAATTTCCACTTCTTCACCCGCACAAAGTTCATGCTCGGCTGCCTGGCCCAGGAAATCCTCGATAGCGTCTATCTCCTTCTGGCGGACAATAGCCGGTTTACCATTATAAAAGACGATACGGATAACGCCATATACCTGAAGCAGGTCACGCAACACCGTATCCGGACAGCGCACAAATATATAAGAACTGAATAACGGGACTTCAACTATTTTCACACGATCGGACCACACACGCGGAGTCCGGTGTAAAGGTAAAAAGCATTCAACTCCTAAAGCTGCAATACGTTCTTTTACCTGTTTTTCTGCCCGCGGGGCAGTATATAATACATTCCAATTGGTATTTAAAGGGGGTATCATTATCTTTTTTTTGTTTCGGGCACAAATATAGGACTATTTTTCGTATTATTGCAAAACTGTTTGCGAACACAAATTTAAATACCATGAATAGAAGAAGTTTTTTGCAAAAATCAGCCATTTCGGCTGCAGGACTTGGTTTGTCACCCCTGTTTGGAGGTGCTTATCAGTCAGTTTACGGACAAACGGCAGCAAGCAACAAAGTGAAAGTTGCTCTGATCGGATGCCGCAGTATGGGTTTCTCCAACCTGAGTAAGTTTTTGGAATATCCGGAAGTGGAATGTGTCGCCCTCTGCGATATCGACGACGAATGGCTGAACAAGCGGGCCGCCGATGTAGAAAAAAAGACCGGAAAAAAAGTTCCTCACCTGTATAAGGACTGGCGCCACGTCATCGACAACAAGGATATCGACGCAGTCATTATCGGTACCCCCGACCACTGGCACTGCCTGCCGACTATCTTTGCCTGCCAGGCTGGTAAAGACGTATATGTCGAAAAACCGCTTTCCAACACCATCGAAGAATGCAACCTGATGGAAAAGGCTGCCCGTAAATATAACCGGGTCGTACAGGTAGGCCAATGGCAACGCAGCGATCCGCATTGGGACGAGGCCGCCAATTATCTGAAAGCCGGAAATATCGGCCGTATCCGTACCGTGAAAGTCTGGGCTTACCAGGACGGCAAACCGACCCTGCCTGTTGTTGCCGACAGCCCCGTTCCCGCCGGAGTGGATTACGACATGTGGCTCGGTCCGGCTCCGAAACGTCCGTTCAATATCTACCGTTTCCATTATAACTTCCGTTTCTTCTGGGATTATGCCGGCGGCCTGATGTCCGACTGGGGCGTACACCTGCTGGATTATGCGCTCGAAGGCATGGGAGCCGACCTGCCCAGCCGCGTATTCTCCGGAGGTGGCAAGTTCGCCTATCCCGATGATGCGATGGAGACGCCCGATACATTGATGGCTACATACGCCTACAAAGATTTCAATATCATCTGGGATCATGCCTGCGGTATCAACCACGGTCCGTTCGACAAAAAAGAAGGTTTGGCCTTCTTCGGTGAAAACGGCACACTGGTACTCACCCGCGCCGGCTGGGAAGTCATCCCTGTCGTTGCCGGAAAAGAGGCACGTATGGAAGCTGTCCCCTTCAAAAAGGGAGAAGGCAAAGGCCTGTACAACCATGTCGGAAATTTCCTGAGTTGTATCAAAAGCCGCGAATTGCCCAAAGCAGATATCGCCATCGGCGCACGTGTAGCCAAGATGTCGCATCTGGCAAACATCTCCTGCCGCCTGCAACGGGAAGTGCGTTGGGACGATGCCAACAGCGTGTTCATCGGTGATAATGAGGCAACAGCATTATCAAAGGCTTACTACCGCGCTCCGTGGGAATTACCCAAATTGTAAACGTAAAAATATAATTAGCAGGAAAACGCTAAACATCTTTTGATAATCAATTATTATATGTACTTTTGTTCCAGATACACGAACATATAAACTTGATATACCTAAATGAGCAGCGTTTATGCTAATTATTCGAGAGAAGACCTGATCCGTGAAATAGAAATACTGAAGGCACAAGGCACCTCTGTTAATGATGAAGAAACATACCAAAGTCGTTTTCTGAACAATGCTGTCGCATTAAGGAAAACATTCTCGGATGTTTTATCATTGTTAATAACTCCAAGCCAAAAGGATATTATTGATCAGTCTCTACTGACCATATTGAGATTTTTTAATGTAGACAGGGTATACATCGGAAATTTCGATAATGACAAACCGACTTTCGACTTCACGCATGAAGTAACCAGCCAAGGTACTATCTCCATGCGTGAAGATCTTTTAGTTGGGTTGCCCAAAGCTGATTATGCCTGGTGGATAAAAACGATCAAGGAAGGAAAAGATATCATTATCAGAGACACTGATAATATGCCGGAAGAGGCCGCAGCCGAACAACAGATACTAAAAGTTCAGGAAATCATTTCCCTGCTCGTTATACCTATCTATTACCGAGGATACGCCAATGGTTTCATCGGACTCGATTGTGTAAAAAAACACAGGGACTGGGATGCTTTGGATGTCGAAAACCTACGGATGCTCACCGATATTATCTCCATTGCCATCGAACGCGAACTGGCGCATGGTATGGTTGAACATTCGATGAAACAAACATTGAAGAGCGAAGCCAAGTTCCAGATCATTTTCGACAAACTTCCCTGGGGTGTCGAATTATACGACGAAAACGGGTATCTGCTGGACATCAATAATGCCGACCTGGATATTTTCGGAGTGACACGCGAACAGGTAATCGGCCTCAATGCGTTCGAAAACCCCAATATACCGGAATGGGTCAGCGAAAAGCTGAAAAAAGGGGAAGATGCGGCTTTTCTCCTGGATTATAATTTCAACAAAGCAGCTGAAAAAGGTTATTATACAAGTAAACTAGCCGATGAAGTTAAACATTTAAGGGTAAAAGGCGTTGTGCTGAAAGACCGGCAGGACGTGATACTCGGATTCTTTTATATAGTCTTCGACGATACCGAAAGTTATCATAAAGCAGAAGAGATACAATACAGCCTGGCTAAACTGAAAGCAGCTGTCGACACAGGCGAATCCATTATCTGGGAATATGATGTGGCAACAGATAAGTTAAGTGCGGATTTCAGCCTGAACGATCTGATCGAGGAAAGTTCCTTCCTGACCTATCTGAAAGAAGACAGATTCAGTTCCGTACGTGATTTTATAGAAACATTGCATCCGGATGACCGCCACAGGGTTTACAACAAACAATTCAAACGGCTTGTCGACGGAGAAATCGGCAAATATGTATCCGTATACCGCCGTGTATTCGACGGCAAGGTTTACTGGCTCAATTCAAATGTCCGCGCTTATAAATATTCAGAGGACGGGAAACCCAGCAAAATAGTAAGCTACACCTCCAACATCACCGAACAACGTGAGAAAGAGCTGGAACTAATGAAAGTCAAAGAAGCGGACAAACTCAAATCGGCATTCCTGGCAAACATGAGCCATGAGATACGTACTCCGTTGAATGCGATCGTCGGATTCTCGGATCTGGTAGCCGAAACAGACGATCCCGAAGAACGGCAGACTTACCTCGACATTATCCATACAAACAACGATCTGCTGCTTAACTTGATCGGCGACATTCTGGACTTCTCAAAAATAGAAGCGGGTATGTTGAAGTATAACATTGAAGATACCAACATCAAGGAGTTGTGCATGGAAGTCTATCTGTCCGGATCGCTGAAGATAAAACCGGGAGTAAAATTACTCTTCGATAAAAACTCACCGACCGTAATCCTCAGGACAGACCCGCAACGTATCCTACAGGTAATAGCCAATTTCGTCAACAATGCGATCAAATTCACAAGCGAAGGGAGCATTACAATCTTTTATGAGACGAAAGAAAATGAAGTGAAAGTCTGTGTGCGAGACACTGGAATCGGCATTTCGGAAGAAAACAGGGCCCGTGTTTTTGAACGTTTCATCAAGATCAATGACTTCCACCAGGGCACCGGCCTGGGATTGACGATCAGTAAAACGATCATCGAATATCTGGGAGGTACCATCGGAGTAGATTCTGTTCAGGGTAAAGGTTCTACGTTCTGGTTTACGTTGCCTTTGGATTATAAAGGGATTAGTTCGTAATAACTAAAAAATAGATCATTTTAAACTCCAGGGAAAACCGATCCGTTCAAGCAATTCCCTGCGTTCAAGAGAAAGTTCGCCTTTCTTCATACTTCTGCGTTGCACAAAGCACCAACTGCCCAGCTTGTTTTCACGGGCGGTTGGCCAGCGTTGATTCTCTGTATAGAAACGTTTCAGCATCTCATAATTCTCCTGCCATTTTTCATCGACTGTCCAGATAAAACCTTCGGCATCCATTTGTCTGATGCGAAGAGGCGATAGTACTCCCTGTTTACGGGATCTTCGTTGCGTATTACACCACGCTCCCAACCTACCCTCCTGGCTTTTGGGCCAGTGCTCATGTTTTCTGTAGTAAGCAAGCACCTGCTGCCAGTTCTCCGTCCAGAGCGAATCCAGATCCTGCTCCCATCTGAATCCGATCGAATCAAGTAACCGGGTCCTTTCCTCAGATAAAAGTCCTTTTTTCCATGCCTGCCGTTGGGTGTTACACCAGGTATTCAGTTTGTTTTCACCGCGTTTGGGACAACGGTGTTCTACGGCCATAAAAACCTTTAACTCTTCATAGTACTGCATCCAGCGGCTGTCCTGCACCTCCCATTCGAAACCGATCCGGTCCAGCTGCGAGATATAATCTTCCGACAACGTCCCTTTCTTCCGGGCAATCCGTTGGGTGTTACACCAGTTTCCCAACTTCCCTTCGGCTGCCTGCGGCCAGCGCCCTTCACGTTCCTTATATTCGATCAGCCGTTCATACATTACCGGCCATGCATCCAACTCCGCCAGCATATCATCCACACGAGCACGGATATCAGACAGAAATCCAGTTACCTCAAACTCCATAAAGCCTTTAAAGTTCTTTGGAGCACGAATCGCCGGATGATAAACCAATTCCCTTGACATAGCCTCATAAACAGAACGCCCCGAAAGGTTATTAACGAAGTCAAGTACTACCGGATGACGATCCGACCCCGCTTTCAGGCAACGGCCCAGCTGTTGCAAGGCAACCACATACGACTCCGTACGTCGCAGGAACATGGCGGCATCCACTCCCTCCACATGCAATCCTTCGATCAGCATATTTATGGAGAAAAGAACATGCAGCTTTCCCGTTTCCCTACGAAAACGACGCAATGTCTTTTCATTCTCCCGGTTACTGAGTCCGTTATGGATCTCAAATATTTCCGTCTCAAAGCCGGCCTGCCCGAGCCAGTTCGATACTTCGGGAACCATATGCTGAAGATCTTCCTTGTCTTTACAGAAGACAAGCATTTTCTTTACCTCTTTCGGAAGATAACGCCGGATCAGTTCCGATGCACTCAATGAACCGCGAAAATCCAGTCGGGCAAAGTCTATTTTGTCCTGAATATGCTTGCGCCTTTCTGATGTACAGTCACTCCTGTTCAGCATTCGCTGTACCTTATCCAGTTGGTTATTCAGATCGAATACGCTCTGTACCAGAACAGGTACAGGCAGAATCTTATAATACCAAGCCATAGACAAAGACAGTTCATGGAACAGGTTTCCCTTGAAATAGACCTCTACCGTATCGAGCATCTCTTCGGGACGTATTGGAGTGGCCGACATTCCCAGTACACGGGCCTCCGGATTGTTATCTATTACTTCCTGTACAGCCTGTCCCCATACCTCCGCTCCGAAATGATGGAACTCGTCGATAATGATATGATCCGCTTTGAGTTCACCCACTGTTCCGCGATTCAGAACTAATGCCTGAAAAGTCCGGTAGGCAACATGCGGCATTGTCCTGCCAATTGCTTTTTTGATCTCGGCAATGATCGTAACGTTGGGAGCGATAACCACTATATCATCTTCCGAATGATTGACGATATAACGGGCAATCAGATAGGATTTTCCTGTTCCGGTCGCCTGTACAACCGCTCCGATCCTGTTCGTTTTGAATCCTTCCTCAATAGCCCGGTAAGCCGCTTCATTATGTGAAAACAGTTCTATATGCTTTCCCGTTTCCAAACTCCTCAAATAGCTATCATCCGAAACAGTCAGTCCATGCAGTTCAAAGGAAAGTGCCTCCGGCAGATAGCCACCGTGAGCCAGGATACGGAACTGGTTGCAGCCGCACATTTCTCCGATTCGCTGCATTTCAGTATACAGTCTGTCCACTTCCGGCAAGCCGACAGGTTCTTTATTCCATACCTCTTTCACAATGAAAGTAACGGAATACTCCCTGAAGCCTACCAGCAGACAGCCGGATTCTTCAGTGACAAAATAATGATAAGAATGATAAAGATCGCGAAGAGACATTGAGAAAATATGTCAATACTAGAAAGAAATGAGCTATTTACGCTATCTTTAAACGAGGCAAGCCTCGTGCCGCAGGCTCTCTTTTGCCGTTGGTTTCAACCCAATGTCATCAATTTAAGGTTCATAGTGCTCTTTTGTAATTAGTTAGAGTATAGTTTTTACAATTGGGCCTTCCTTTCCTTGCTCGTGGAAACTTTCTTCCCG
>NZ_JAMOKT010000096.1:0-21249 GCF_023656795.1 Parabacteroides caeci | reverse complement strand
CTATATCGTTATTAGTTAATAATGAATTTGATACAATACAAAGTTAACTAAAATGGTATAGCTTTTGTAGTGCTATCTCGTGCTATCCGTCTTTTCCGATTTTAAACATAGGAACTATTTTTAATTAAAATACGACACTCACACCAAAAATAACCCTTTTGCTCAACGGATAAGTACTGTAATCCAGTCCCATCATCGTAGTAGCATTTCCGAAACTGTTCGTTTCCGGCGTATACCCCGGATAACTGTCGAACGTTTTCAAATTATCCAGGGAAACATAACATCTCAGATTACTCAGGATAGTATTTTTCAACACCTGCTTAGGAATTGTATAACCGAATGTTATATTCTTTATCCTCAGATAAGTGGCATCATAAATACGGCGGTCGTCATTATTGTCATTCTTACCCACCGGATTAGGAGTTTCCCCATCCCATGACAGATCGATACCATGTTGCGACAGGTAATCGACAGGCATCGGATTTTCATTGCTGCCGTATAATGCCAGATAGTCCGGCTTATAAGAACGAAGCCATCTTCTCAAACCGTTCACATTGGCACCGCCATTGTCATACTGGCGGGATCCCAGGAAGAGGACATCACCGCCGATCTGTCCCTGTAACAAGATGCTCAGGTCGAAATTATTCCAGGAGAAACGGTTCGTCAAACCGAATACCACGTCCGGCAGGTTATTGCCATAAGGAACATAGTCGGCAGAAGTGATCTGACCGTCCTTATCCTGGTCTACATACTTCACGTTACCCACTTCCTGACCGGCAAGGATCGGAACCAACGCTTTGCCATTGGCATCGAAATCGGAAGGCAACAGGATACCATCTGTCCTGTAGCAATAGAACTGGGATACAGGTCCTCCTACTTTCGTTATGAACTGGGCATCCCAGGAAGTAGAAGTGAACTGGTCAATCTCACCCATGTCCAATACTTCGTTGCGGTTGCGGGAGAAGTTGAGAGAAGTCGACCAGTCAAATTTCCCAACAATATTATGAGAAGTAATATCCAACTCCCAACCTTTGTTCCTGATAGAACCGACATTTGCCGTATAAGAGGAGAAACCAGTCGTATAAGGGATGGGAACACTGAACAACAGGTTGTCCGTGGTATTGATATAATAGTCGAAATTAAACTGTATACGGTTTTTCAGGGCGGAGAAATCAAGGCCGAAGTCCAGTGTCTTCGTCGATTCCCATTGCAGGTCTTCATTAGCGATCCTGCTCGGGGCAACACCCGAAGAGACCTTATCTCCCCAGGAAGTATTGTAGCTTCCCAAGAGTGCCATATAGGTATAATCGCCGATACGGTCGTTACCCGACATACCCCAGGCAGCTCTCAGTTTCAATAAGGAAATCCAGTCGAGGCTCTCCATAAAAGACTCTTCATTGATCTTCCAGCCGGCAGAGAAAGAAGGGAACACCCCCCATTTCTTGTTTGAGCCGAAACGGGAGGAACCGTCATAACGGGCACTGACTGTCAACAGATACTTTTCCTTATAATCATAGCTAGCACGCCCGAAGAAGGAAGCGGTAGTATAAGCAGTACGCTGCGTTGTCGCTGTAGTAGGCGTCGTCGCCACATTTAATGTTTCGATCGACTCATACGGCCATCCGCTGGCAGCAGCAGATATTATATAATAATTTTTCTCTTCCGCACTTTGTCCCAGTAAAACACTCAGGTTATGATCCTTGAACGATTTATCGTAAGACAATGTATTCTGGAAAACCCAGTTACGGGTATTTGAAGAGTTACTGTTCCCCCTGGTCACATTCCCATTGGAATAAGTCACGTTACCCGGCTGAAAGAACTCATACGTTTTGCCGTCATAATTATAACTGTACTGGGTTTTGAAGGTCAAACCGTCAAGAATATCATATTCTCCCCAAACAGATGCGGCCACACGCATGAATTTAGTATTATCAGTCGTGTACTTCAACTGTTCTACCGGATTCGGATAAGTTGTCCCTATATTCTCGGGGAATCCCCAGTCGCGGGTACCTTCCGTCAGTTTCATTAACGGAGTAAGCATAAGAGCATGGTGCAAAGACGATTCCTTTCCTTTACCGTTGCTACCTCCATTTGAATCTGCACCGTCACGGTCAGAATGCGAAATGGAAACATTCACCCCAGTCCGTAATTTCTTCGTGATATTCATCATCGCATTCAGGCGGGCATTCAGTCTTTCATAGTAAGAATACTTTACAATACCTTCCTGGTTCATATAACCGGCAGAGAAATAGATACTCCCGATATCGCCTTTGGCAGAGGCAGAAGCCTGGTAGCTCTGGATCGGAGCCGTATGCATGACCGCATCCTGCCAGTCGGTAAATTCCGTAGTAGACGCCCAGGAGGAAGGGATCTGATTCCCTGCACTTCTTGCCGACATCGGGTCGCTCATGGAGCCGCCTGCACGCAGGTGATTCAGGTTTCTGCGGAACATATTCCACGCTACCCATTCTTCACCGGACATCACATCCAGTTTCTTCTCCGGAGTAGAAACGCCATAATAGGCATCGAATGTGATCGTCGGTTTACCTTGTCCCTGCTTTGTTTCGATCAGGACCACCCCGTTCGCTCCCCTTGAACCATAGATAGAAGTAGCGGAAGCATCTTTCAATATCTGAATAGAAGCGATATCCGTCGGGTTAAGATCACTCATGTTGTCACGGGGAACGCCGTCGATAACATATAATGGACTGCTATCCCCGTTGATCGTATTCATACCACGGATACGGATCACCAGTTCTTCCCCCGGAACACCACCGCCGGAAGCAGAAGAACGGACACCCGCCAACTGTCCCTGAAAAGCTTCTCCCAGCGTTGTGATTGCCCTGTCTTTCACAGCTTCGTCCGTGATCTTGGATACGGAGCTGGTCAGGTTCTGCCGCTTCACCGAACCATAACCGACTACGACCACCTCGTCAAGAGCCTGTGTATCTTCTGACAGAATAACGATAACAGAGGTTTTCCCTTCCAACTTGACATCTTCAGATACATAGCCGATAAACGATACCTGCAAAACGGCATT
Source organism: Parabacteroides caeci (assembly GCF_023656795.1). Taxonomy (NCBI): domain Bacteria; kingdom Pseudomonadati; phylum Bacteroidota; class Bacteroidia; order Bacteroidales; family Tannerellaceae; genus Parabacteroides; species Parabacteroides caeci. The sequence continues at coordinate 18,209 of NZ_JAMOKT010000096.1, read as the reverse complement.
CGGCGAAGCATCCAGTGTGAATTGTCCGTCCAGATCAGTCATTGTTCCCGTAGTAGTACCTTTGACCATCACATTTGCTCCGGCGATCGTTTCGCCCGATACATCTTTTACGACTCCCGTAATCTTTTGTTGTGCCATTGCCTGTAGTGTCCCCAACAAAAGAAGAAGAAGGACACAACTCATTATTTTACGGCTTTTAAACCGCCACGACAGTTTTCTCATATTGCAATGCGTGTTTTTTATGATAAAATCCATACAATAAATTAATGATTAGTTAGTAATAAATTCAGGTTATCTCAAATACATAAGACATTTGAACCATCCCGGAAAACAACGTATCCGGTTCCTTCTCTGTACTCAGCATATCTTCATAGGCACTCGTTTTTTAATCAATTATACTATTCGTCGATCTCCTTTCATATCCCAGTAATACATACGCGGTCATCTGACCACCTCTCCAACGACAAGGATCTTTCCTATATAAGTATTGAACTCATCGAAATAGGATAATTCTTTCACACCGGACGATCGTGAAGAATAAATTTCCTTTTTATCGAACCACCGGCTGTCAGGCTTGATTATAATGGTATGCATCCCATTGTCAAGCGTATCGAACAGGTGGTAGGAAGTACGGTTTGTATTACCGCAATACACATCGAATCGGCGTATATACTGCGATCCTTCCCCGTCCGTCTGTACGGAAATACCTCCGGAAGAAGGTCCGATCACATCAAAAAGCCCGGCACGGATACCTTTAAACCGTACCACGATGGAATCTTCCGGATCGGCGGAACTCAATAAAACAGGCAGCTTACCCGAGTCTCCCTGAAAATATTGGTACACCTTATCATCTTTCGTTACAGGCTGCCAACCTCCCGTTCGGACGAATTCATCTACAGAATACATCTTTGCCTGTTCATAATGAGTCGGATACAAAGGGGCAGGCATACGGAAAGCAGCAGAACCGGCTTGTTGCTTTCCTAATTCCGTCAGTGCCGCGGCCAGTGTCCGGGTATAGATCACATGACCGCCATCAAAAGTGGGGTGCGTACCGTCGTTCGTAAAAACAACCTTCCCCGGATAACTTTTATCTTTCTCTCCCTTAAAAACTAATTGATCTTTATTCAGTAAGTCCATCACATCATAAGCGAAGTTGACGGATGGGATGCCGTAGTGCCCGGCGACGTTTTCCATAAAACGGACCGAACGGTAAGTCTTCCCTGCTTTCAGATCATCCAGCATCCCGATATTGAGGGTATACAGAAAGCATATATCCGTTGCCGGATCCTGCTGTTTGATCTTACGGACAATCCCTTCCATCGAATTACAGATCAGCAACGAATCGGTTTTCGAATCGTTCACTGCAAACTCGACGAACACTAGGTCAGGATCGTGGAGGAGCACATCTTCATCGGTCCGGAAAACACCCAGGTCGGAACCGGTTCCCCCGATACCGGCATTCACGGCATGGATCTTTATCTCCGGATAGTTCCGTTCCATCCATTCCGTAATCTGCACCCTGTACCCCCGGTGGTTCGTAATACTTCCACCTAGAAAGACAACCGTTACATCCTGCTTCTCCCTGATCTTCGCAAAGAAAGCAGGAAGTCCTCCGCGGGACTGCAAACCGTCCGGATTAATACCTTTTGCCGGATTGCAAAAGAGCAACCCTCCCAAAAGAAATATACAGATCAATGGTAATATGCGGTTTCTCATCTTTATCTATCATTAAAGTTAAACAACGGGGGATTCAGACTGACCGGCGAAACTCCCCGGAACGGTAGTTCACCCGTCAGCACTTTCAGCAACGCCTGATGTGTGGAAGCATCGTTCGAATACGTATTGATATAGGTCGTTACGCGTTCAAAATACTCAGTCCCTACATAGGGGCTTCCCAAAGAAATGACAATGATCTTCTTTTTATCCATCGCATTGGCCGCCCAAACCGATTGTGCTTCATCATCCCATAACTGCAACGGGCCGAAAGGAGTATGCGTATTACGTGCCACAAGGAAAATAACCCGATCGTACTTTTCGGTCGACTGGTCTTCCCATCCCTGATTCTCATATAATATGTTCCGCTGAAAATCGACATCGAATCCCTTTCTGACAAACTCTTCCTTCAGATTCAGTAAACGCGTATAATCCCGATCATTCCCTTTTTTCGCAACAGGAGTTACGGCAACCAGCAATATTTTCTTATCCTTTTCCGGTGATAAAGGTAACTTTTTATCGATATCCCTGACCAACGTTATGGAAGATTCCGTAATCTCCCGGGAAGCCTTTTTTATATCTTTCTGTTCGTCAGCCGTTAAGGCACGCAACAATTTCCGGTCAGGCGACAATAATCCGAAACGCTCCTTCATCGCCCACACACGGCCGACGGCATCATCCAGCCTTTCCATCGGGATCTCTCCCCGGGTAATGCGTGCCTCCAGCGTATCCATGTATTGATAAGAGGGCCATAACAAGATATCCACTCCTGCCAGGAAACTCTGTATTTCACCTTCCAGCCGGTCTTCATACCATCCCCGGAAACCGGCCATCGTCATGGCATCGGAGACAATGACTCCCTGGAAATTCATTTCTTTCTTCAGCAGGCCGGTCAATAACTCTTCGGACAAGGTCGCTGGTAGATAATGACCATTCATCTTTTCCTTCTGGTAACAGGGTAAAGTGATATGCCCCGGCATGATACAGGCGACACCGCTATCTATCAATGCTTTAAAAACCTTTCCATGATACTCGTCCCACTTCTCGCGGGATAAGGAATTACAGGTAGTCATCAGATGCTGGTCGCGGTAGTCCACACCGTCGCCGGGAAAATGCTTGATCGTTGCCGCCACACCGTTATCCTGTAAGCCTTTTATCTGACGGGAAAGCAGACGGATCGCCTTGTCGGGGTCGTCCGAGATACTTCTTGTATTGGCGATAGGGTTCAAGGGGTTCAGGTTCAGGTCGGCTACAGGATGAAGTACCCAGGAGATCCCCAATGAACGGCATTCCAATCCAACGCTCTTACCATAGTTATATGCCATCTCTTCCGAATCAGTAGCTCCGAGTGCCATCTCCTTCGGAAAAGGGGTCATTCCCTGCATACCGACACCCATCTCGTAATCTTGCTGGAAGATCAGCGGCATATAGGAAGCCTGCTGGTATTCTTCGACCGATTTTCTGACATACTCCACCCGGTCGGCATCGGGTATTCCGGTAAACAACTTCCAACCCATAAAGTAACCGCTCACCGGATACCGTTTGAAATAAGCTTCCAGCGAACCGTTCCCCAGCTCCAGTTCCAGTTTCCTGTCGGGAAGCATCAGCATGGTCTGCCCGATCTTTTCCCGCAGGCTCAACTGTTTCCAGGCAGTATCTTTCGGTTGCGAAAAGGCGGAAGCTACATATACCAGACTGAATAAACAAATGATTCGGATTTTCATGATAAACTATTTTCGATATTAGATTCTGTTGATTATTCTACGAGGCAAATGTATCTCCTTTACAACGGAACGGCCTTACACACTGGATTCATAAGTTAAGAACATCGTTACTTCTATATGACAGATGTTACATCATTGGGAACTACGTTACAGGGGAACTGAAAAAAGTAAAAAAAGTACCTTCCGACACTGTATATTAACATTCAGAAATCCGTTACTCTAAATAAATACCTATATATTTGGCGTGTTACTTTAATCAGAAATAAGAATGAAAACCATCATTACTCTACTTATCCTGTTACCCTTCATCCAACTATATGCACAAGAAAAGACCGCCTTGTTCAAGAATTATACCGTAAAAGACGGCCTGTCTCAGAACACGGTCATCAGGACGTTGGAAGACAGCAAAGGCTACATCTGGTTCTGTACCCGTGACGGCCTGAACCGTTTCGACGGAACCGAATTTGAAGTCTACCGTGCCGACGGCTCGGAAAACTCACTTACCAGCAGCGACGTGACCACCATCACGGAAGTAGAGAACGGCGTGCTCTGGATCGGTTCGCATAAAGGGCTGACCCGGTACGACACCAATACCAAACGTTTCTACCAGTATTATAAAGAAGAAGGGGGCGGAAACAGTCTCTCCGACAACTGTATCAAACATATCTTATGTGACAAACGGAAAAGATTGTGGGTCGGAACGATCAGCGGACTCGATCTCTACAACTCCGAAACAGATGATTTCGAACGGATATCGGATGAAGGTTCCATCTTCTGGCTGATGCAACGGAAGAACGGGAACATCTGTTACCTGGTGAACAACACACTCTGTATTCTCGAACCGGAGTCGATGAAAACAAAGAAGTTCCACTTCGACAACGATGAAAAGCTGTTCTTCCTCTTCGAAGATTCGAACAACAAATTATGGGTCGGCATGTGGAGCTCCGGCCTCAAGTACTTCGAAGAAGAAACGGGAAGACTTATACAGGCTGACTTGTCGTGGACGGACGGTATCACATTCAACAACGAACAGGTTAACTACATCGTAGAAACTGAGGAGGACAATCTGATGCTGGCAACCCGCAATGGACTATTGGTGTACGACCAAAGTAAAAACAAACTGATCAACTGCTTCCGCAGCGAAGATGTAGGCGGTCTAAGCGAAAACACCATTATCTCCCTGTATAAGGACCTGTCCGAGAACATCTGGATCGGCACTTATGGCGGCGGTGTCAACTTGTACACGCCTTACAGCAACTTCTTCATCCCGTATTACCCGGCAAAGTACCTACAGAAAAATATCGGGAACATCAACTCCATCGTCGAATACAAAGGCGACCTGTGGATGGGCACCGACGGCGGACTGATCGTCTACGACCGGGAAGCCGGGACATACGAATATTGCCATTTCCAAATACCCAACTCGAAAACCAACCGGGAGATCAAATACATCCAGAAAGAGGGTGATAAATATCTTTGGATCAGCATCTACTACTGCGGATTATACCTGTACGACATGGAGAAAAGGCAGATCGTAAAAGAGATACCAGACTTCCCCTACAACCAGGTCAGACGTATCACCCGGACTGAAGACGGCATGTATTGGATCGCACTGGGTGTAGACAACCCGATCCTTTTATACGATATGGAAAAGAACACCCTGGCGGCCAGCTTCCCCGTCAAAGGGCGGAACAAGGATGTCTCCCTGATAAACGTACAGGATATATATGCCGAATCCGAATATATATGGATGGGCACCCGCGCCGAAGGACTGTACCGTTACAACGTGCAGACGCAGAAACTGGACCATTTCAGGAACGATAAAGAATCGCCCGACTGCCTCAACAGCAACCACGTCACCTGCATTTACAAAGACAAGAAAGGGAATCTGTGGATAGGTACTTTCGGCGGCGGACTAGCTCTGTACGACCGTATCAAAGAGACTTTCCGCACATTCGACCGGAAAGCGGGACTCGACAACGATGCGATCAGCAGTATCATGGAAGACGAGAAAGGATATCTCTGGATCACCACCCTGAAAGGCATCTCCCGTTTCAACCCGAAAAAGGAATCGTTCGACAACTGGGGATATAACAACGGCTACTCGCTGCTGGAAACAAACCTGCACTCCTGCCTGCGTTCGGGCGATAACCTATTCTATGTGGGAGGAAACAACTTGTTCCTCTCTTTCGACCCCACACAGCTGAGGGTGAACACACGGATCCCCCGCGTCATCATCTCGAAAGTGCTTATCTGGGCGGATAACTTCGGAGAAAAAGCAACCCGCACCTGGATAGAACCGCAAAACGACCGAATAGAACTGAAATACGACCAGACTTCGTTCACCATCCGTTATTCCGCCCTCAACTATGTCTACCCCGAAAGCAACTCGTTTACCTATATTCTGGAGGGCTTCGACAAGAACTGGACCTACATCGGTAACGAACGGAGCGTGAACTACACCAATATCCCCCCCGGCGATTACATCTTCAGGGTCAAGGCCCGCAACAACGACGGTATCTGGAACAACGTAGGAGCTTCCCTGCATATCAAAGTTTTCCCTCCTTTTTGGAAGACCTGGTATGCTTATCTCTTCTACCTAGCCGTCTTCATTGCGATCATCATCCTCTTTATCCGTTATAAGACAAGAGAAGAAAGGCTGAAGATGGACCTGAGGATCAAGCAGATCGAAAAGACCAACATTGAGACAAGCCACCGGATAGGCGTGCAGATGTTCACCAACTTCTCGCATGAACTACGGACACCGCTCACGCTAATCATCGCCCCGCTGGACGAACTGCTGAGCAAGACAAACCTGTCCCCCGAACTGAAACGCCCGCTCGAACTGATCAACAAGAACGCCCAGCGCCTGCTTTGGCTGGTTAACCGCCTGATGGATTTCCGGAAACTGGAAGCGGGAAAGATGCATCTAAAGGCAGGACAGTACAAACTGGACGATTTCGTCAACGAGATGCTCTTATCTTTCCGCCCGCTGGCTGATAAGAAGAATATCCTGCTGGAATATAACAACACGGGGCGGGAAGCAAAGATATGGTTCGATTATATCCTACTGGAAAAAGTATTCTTCAATCTCTTGTCGAACGCCTTCAAGCACACACCCAAAGGAGGATACGTCATCATCAGCGCCAAAGAAATCGGAGAAGAGGAAATAGTACACACAGAGGAGCTGAAAGATTACCAACCCGTCGGCAATAATCCGAAGTTATTACTCGTCACCGTCGAAGATTCCGGCAAAGGCATCCCGCAGGAAATGCTTCCGAAAGTATTCGAAGCATTCTTCCAGGCGGGGGAGAACGACTATACCAGTGCCTACGGGACCGGTATCGGGTTAAGCCTGACAAAGAGCATCATAGAACTCCACCACGGCCACATCTGGGTGACCAGTGAAGAAAATAAAGGGACCCGCTTCTCGTTTGTCATCCCTCTGGGCAGGGAATTCCTAAAGGAAGATGAACTATTATCGAAGAACAAGGCGATCAAGGTAGAGCATGCCTACGACAAACCGCAGGTTGTTCTCGACGACTCGCCGGTGGAAGAAAACAAAATTCCTGCCCCTCGGAAACGTTACCACCTGGTGGTCATCGAGGACAATGCGGACGTGAGGAACTACCTTTGCGACATGCTGCGCAACGACTACAATATTACTGCCACCGAAGACTGCATGGAAGGTTGCGAAGTTGTGACCAAAGAGATGCCGGACCTGATCATCAGCGACATCATGACACCTCGGATGAACGGCATCGAGTTCTGCCAGAAGGTGAAAAGCAATATCGTCACCTCGCATATCCCGATCATACTGCTGACAGCCCGGGTTACCCTGTCACAGATCAAGGAGGGCTACGATTCGCTTGCCGACGATTACATCATGAAGCCATTCAACCCCGAACTGCTCAAGGTCAGGATAGCCAATCTCCTTGCCAACCGCCAAAAGCTGAGAGAACTGTATGCCCAAAAGATCGTAACCGGAAATTTCCCGACGGAAACGGTTTCTACGGAAGACAAGTTCATGGCAAAGGTTCTCGATTATATCCACAGCAACCTAGACAATACAGAGTTGTCTATCGACAAGTTCAGCGACGATATCGGCATGAGTCGCGTACAGCTTTACCGTAAGATCAAGGCTGTCACCGGCTCTTCGCCGAGCAAGCTGATCCTGGATATCCGTCTAAAAAAGGCTGCGGAGCTATTGTCCACCACCGACGATACAGTCACCGAAGTCTCTTACAAATGCGGTTTCAACGAAGTTTCCTACTTTGGAAAATGCTTTAAAGCAAACTATAATATCTCTCCTTCCGAATATGCCCGGAACTACAGATAAACCCATACCTGCCAGCCTTACGAGGGCCGGCAGGTTTCTTCGGGAACAGTAAGCCTCTGCATGCAAATAACTAAGTCCAAAGGATAGCATCACGGTATCTTCTGACGAAAGGGATACCGTATCAAAAAAGTTACATCAAAGTAACAAAACTCTTATAAAACCGGCTTTATGTAACCATTGTCATACATTTTGAACGACCAGTCCTACTATCCTCCCCCTTTTGTCACGTACTTTTGCCTCGTACCAAACAAACAACAACTTAATTCATTCCATTTATCAGCATGAAGATATTTTATCTGACAATACTGTTCGCCTACCTTTCCCTGGCAACCCTTCCGGCAAAAGGAAGAAAGGTTTACATATCGCCTTTACCCCGGACAGCGGTGCCCGACGGCTCCGTACAGGCTCCGTTCTCTACGATTGAGGAAGCTCTGTCTGCTTTATCTGCCGGGAAAGAAGAAAGTGCCGAACTGATTTTACTCGACGGCGATCATTTCCTGTCCGAAGGTATCCGGCTGTCTGGCAACACCTGTCCGGTCAAAGAACTGACCATTAAAGCCCTCAACTTACATAAAGCCGTCCTTCGTCTCGACAAACCGCTGGCAGGATACCTGAAACCGGTGACCGACGACCGGATCAGAAAACGGGTAAGGAAAGAAGCGGCAGACCGTATCCGGGAGATCGACCTGGAAGCACTCGGCATCCGGGTGGAAACTTTCCCCGAACGGTTCAAAGCCCGGGAGAATTTCCCGCAACTGATCTATCAGGAAGAACTGTTACCGCTTTCCCGTTATCCCAACGAAGGATATCTGTATATGAAAAAGGTTCTCGACAACTTCGGGAACGCAAAGAGAGGGGGTATCTTTGAATACGACGATCCCCGCCACGGCGCCTGGACGGAAGCACTTCCATCGGGTGTATGGTTCACCGGCTACTGGAGGATCCCATGGCAGGCATGGACCGTAAAGATACAGGAGATCGACACCGTCCGCTGTATCGTGACACAGGCGGTAGGCATCGAAACGGAAAATGGGAAAGATGTCGGTATATTCGGAGGCATCGGCTCGAAATACGACCGTCCTTCCGGCTCGGGAAAAGAGAACTATTATGTGGAGAACCTGATCGAAGAGATCGATCGCCCCGGAGAATGGTGTGTCGACTTCACTACCCATAAAATCTATTTTCTGCCCCCCGAATCTTTCGATGAAAGGCAACTGAGCCTGGTTTCACATCCGGCGACCTTGTTCGATATCACCGGAATGAAGAACCTGAAACTGGAAGGCATCATACTGAAAAACCATCTGGGAGATGGCATCCGCATCGCGGAAGGGGAGAAGAATCTCATTGCCGGATGCAGTTTCCGGAATATCCTGGGAAACGCAGTCTCCATAACCGGAGGAAAGGAACACCGGGTACAAAGCTCCGATTTCAGCCATATCGGGCGGACCTGTATCGAGGTGTCGGGCGGTGACCGCCCATCCCTGCAAACCTGCGGTCATAGCATCGACAATAATTATTTCACCCGCTTCGGAGAGATACAGCAGAGTTATGCCCCTGCGGTAAAAGTCGGCTTCTATGAAACCGGGATAGGAATTCACGAAGGGAATGCGGTCGGGATAAAGGTTTCCCATAACCTCGTCCACAATGCTCCCCATGCCGCTTTCATTTATGGAGGAAACCTGAACGTCCTCGAATACAACGAGGTGTTCGATATTGCCCGGAAGACTGGTGATGTCGGAGCGTTCTATGCCCGCTGGGACTGGACTTCAAGAGGGAATGTGGTACGGAATAATTTCATCCACCATATCCCCCGGGCAAATGCCATCTACGGGGACGACGGACATGCGGGCGATTCGATCTACAACAATGTCGTATATCGCGCTCTGGTCGGCACGATCATCGGTGGCGGACATTATAATTACATCAGCCACAATCTCTATGCCGGTTGTACTACAGCCGGCATCAGCATCGACGCACGAGGCAAACAACGCAATTATAATGCCGGTAACCCGGACTTTACCGACCTGTTCCGTCTCTTCAGGATACCGGAAGGAACCTGGGACAACCGCTTTCCCGGAATCAGCACTTTCCTGGAATGTCCTCATCTGGAACTCCCCCAGGAAAACGAAATAAGCGATAACATTTTCATCGACTGCAAGGAGGGCGTCCGGAAAGAAGGCCAAGAAGATGATTTCAGATATTCAAGGATAGGAAAAAACAACTGCTTACAACTTCCGGCACCGGACTTCGATGGAGTGATCTTACACAAGGACTTGAAACGAATACCCGAAGTGCAGCCAGACGAACGGTACGAACTGAAGAAATGTGGCTTGTATACCGATCACTACCGGACGGTGTTACCCGACAGAAAGCAATTACTGGATTCGATTGGGAAGCAGGAAGCCGGATTCGATTCGCTGAAAGACCAACAGACCACCAACCGGCACTTCTAAAGAAATAAGTTATTAATAGATATATATTCAAGTATTTATGAAGAAGATATTAGCATGTACCCTCCTGTTTCTGGCGGGAGTACAGGGATTGTTCTCCCAAAACAGGCAGAAAGAGACTTCACCCACAGTCATCATGGATATGGTCCATCATAACCCGGGCGAGGCTTTTACGAAAACCCAATTCAACGCCCCGTCCACGCTGGTGGACTACCATTTCAACGCGCAAGTCATTAACGAGTTCCAGTCGGTACATTGTGCCGTCACCTACGAGTCGCTGAATCCGGCGATCTTCCCGGCAGGCTCTCCGGAAAGAAAGTGGGTCGACTCGCTGGCAACGCGCATCGACCGGAAAATCGAAGAGATACATAAGCACCATCTGAAAGCCTACTATTTCACCGACATCATCGTCCTTCCCCAAAAACTGGTGGAGATATACAAAGACGAAATCTGTGATGCCGCCGGACGGGTAGACTTCAGGCGTCCGAAGACACAGGAGATACACCGTATCATGTTACGAGAGATATTCGACCGGTTCCCAACCCTCGACGGGCTGGTGATCCGTGTTGGCGAAACTTATCTGCACAATATCCCTTACCATACCGGCAACAATCCTATACCCCGCGACGAGAAATCGTGGGACCATAACTTCTCGTACAAAAGCGACGGAGGAGAAAAGATACACCGCGACCTGATCAACCTGCTGCGCGACGAGGTTTGTGTAAAATATAATAAGAAGCTGTTCTATCGTACCTGGGACTTCGGCTACTTCCATACCAATCCCGAATATTACCTGAACGTAACCGATTACGTCCCCATCCACCCGAACCTTTATTTCTGCATCAAGTATGTGCAGGGCGATTATCACCGTACTTATAAATTCAATCCGACGCTGGGAATCGGGCAGCACAAGCAGGTGGTAGAGATACAGTGCCAGCGGGAGTACGAGGGGAAAGGGGCTTATCCCAACTATATAGCCGACGGACTGATCAACGGATTCGAGGAACTGAAGAAAGATACAGTCGTCCATAGCCTCCGTCAGTTGAAGGAAACGCCCAACTATGCCGGTATCTGGACCTGGTCGCGCGGCGGCGGATGGGTCGGACCTTATATCAGCAACGAGCTATGGTGTGATGTCAATACATTCGTTCTGGCGGAGTGGGCGAATCATCCGGAACTGGACGAGAAAGAGATTTTCGCTCGGTATGCCGCGTCAAAAGGCTTCCAAGGAGAAGATATAGAACGTTTCCACCGGATATGCCTGCTATCGGCAGACGCGATCGTCAGGGGACGTGCTTCCCTGGTACAGCCCATCAATGTCTGGTGGACACGCGACCAGTTCATCGGGGGAGAAAAGGAACTGGAGAAGGATTTCAGGCAGATTGTCGAAAAGAAGCTGGTGGATGCCGTCCTTGCCGAGAAAGCCGAAAGTGTAAAGATATGGGAACAGATCAACGCAATTGCAGGAGCGATTGGGAGCGGAGACAAACCGGTTGCCGATTATATCCGGACATCTTCCCGATACGGTCTGCTGCTGTATTCCATTTACGAACAAGGATGGATCATTTTGCTAAAAGGTTATGAAGGAGAGATGACAGGCCATTTCAACAAGCCATTGATCAGAAAAGCGATAAAAAGATATGACAAGCTATGGAAAGATTACCGGAAGCTGAAAGAAACGAAAGCGGACTGTGCGACACTTTACCTGCCGTATGGTTTCAACTTCAGCTTGCCTCCTGCTTATCACGATGAAAATGGAATAAAGAAAACCGTCGACAAATACAGGAACTTATAAAAAAAGGGACTGTCCAAAAAGTCATTCTTTCGTCCTTGAGAATTGAATATTTGAAATCAATCTCAGATAGGTATCCGAAATACTTTTTAGACAACCCCTTTTTTCAATGAAGCACCGCAGGAACCAAACAACGTAAGTTATTTTTCCACCACCAGCCAGGTATTTCCGCGGGCAGGAATAGTCACCTTGATGTCTACCGTATAGTCTCTGTTCAGCTTATAGGTAACCGGAGCGTTCTCTTTCTCCCTAATCTTCGCTACATCGGAGATACCGGTGTAATAAAGCGGAAGCCGGATCGTACGAGTGATCGCCTTGTCGGTCGGGTTAAACAATAGGGCAAAACCTTTCTCCCTCCCTTCCGGATCGACATGCATGAAACCGTCCCAGTCGCGTCCGTCGGCACGGCGCAGATGGATCAGTTCGCTGTTCAGGATAGTCCGGTATTTCTTGTACCAGTCGATCACCTCTACTACGGCCGCTTTCGTTTCCGGTGTATCATACAGACGCGGACCGCGGTAACAAGCCTGTACTCCTGCACCGTAATTCTGGATCATGTGCGCTTTATAATCAGGGATATGATCTTTCAAAGGTTCGAGCGTAGCGGCAGCCCCACCGCCATGATATTGGGTAAGCGGAACGAATGTCCAGCACATACCCGGCAGGCGTTCCCACAAGCCATCGTACATCACCTGGCGTCCCAGCACCAACTGCCGTTCGCGGGGAAGCGACCAGTTTACTTCACGGTAACCGATACCGACTTTCGTACCACCATTCAACATATAACCGAAATCGGGTATATTGGTATAAATGCCATTCTCACACATCCATTGATACAGGTTCACAATCTGCTGGCGTTGTTTCCACTGGGAGTCTTTCAAACCCTTATGATGGGCATGGCTGGTCGAAGCACAGACATTGCCCGGATACGAACCGTCGTTCTCAAAGACTGTCATTCCTGTCTTCTCGTAGAAAGAACGTATCTTGCGGAAATAATCGTATCCCCATTCACTGGAGAGGCAGGGAGAACTGCCGAAGATCATACCGCCGCGCTTTCCTGTCTCGGGATTGATCACGTCGACCTCATCGCTGATCCAACGGCTGGACAACAGGGAATAACCGCCCAGTTCGATGCCTTTGGAGTTGGCATATTCGGTGAACTCCTTGAATTTAGCTATATTCGCTTCACTCTCATCCTCCATATTCAGTCCCGAACCGAAGCTGAGGATCACCATCTCATAACCGGTTTCAGCACACTGGTCGATAGCCGTCTTCACCACCTTCGGATCGGAAGATACACAATGCAGGAAGATCGGGTTTTCAGTCGTCCACGGGGCGATCTTACGGTACATCCGCTTCAGGAAAAGCCCTTTCCGGTCACGGTCATCGCTGTCGAAAGGCATCAGCCAGGTACGGAAGCTATTGAATTTAGCACCGTCGGGGATATCTTCGTCCGGCCCCATCGGCAGTTTTACCTCCAGCAGGCAAGGGGTAAGCAGCGGATAATTACACTGTGAAGTATAGCGGGGGTCGGTATTCCAGAATTCCGTGCGGTCGGCCTCCCGTTCGGTAAAGCCGAGAAACGCCCAGTCGCTCTCGACATGGATATTCGGTTTCAGGAACTGCTCCGGCCTTTTGGCTTCCACCGGTGATTCCGGTTCTGCCATCGCCAGTTGCTCCAGGGTAAATTCATCCAGTGTGATTCCCATACCACTCTTATTCTCGATCTCCATCCATTTACTGATACAGGGAATACCATCATAGAGGGCATAATTCAGTTTCACCTTCACACCTTTCAGGTAATCCGGTCCTTCCAGATAGAAAGAAAGTACCTTCCCTGTCGTTTCGCCCGGCTTCACCAGCGACCAGCGTTTGTTCGCCCAGTCGATACGGGGAGCCAGTTCAGTAATATCGAACCCGGTCACACGAAACGAATTCGGAAGGATCGTCAGGCTGTCGACCCATTTATATTGTGTATAGCCATACTCAAACTGCCCGTCGAGGCCGCCAAGCGTATACACTTTATCATCGATTTTCAGAACACCTTCGTTACTGACGGCACGCAGCATACTTTCCCCTGTCATCTGGTTAACCAGGTCGACGGTCGCCAGGTTCGGATAGATACGGAAGATACGGCTTACCAGTCCATTGGAAAGGACAATATCTTTGCCGTTATGCGTCTGATACACGCCGGCCTTCACCCCTTTGGCATCGAGCAACCAGTCCGACTCCGGACGCGCCACCGGCAAATCGATGGCAGGCAGAGCAGCGACCTTACTGCGCAACGCCCTTTCCACCTCAGCAGGCATTGTCTCGATAGCCCCTTTATAATCGGCATTCACCAGCGAAGGCTTAATCTCGTTATAAGAAAAAACAGGCTCGATCCAATCGGCATGGTCACCGCTTACGCCGTCGCCTCCATCTTCAACGACCAGTTCCAGTACATCGACCCCTGAAACATCGAGCGACACCTCACGAGCTTTCTCGCCTCCACGGACCATGCCGCTGTTATACAACTCCTTTCCGTCACCCACCAGGCGAAAGACAACGCTTCCCTTATCAAAGGAACCATCACCGGCACCTACTCCGACAAACTGCTTCTTTCCTCCGGTACCGTCGGTCCGATAAAACAACATCGTTCCGTCCGTCATCGGTATCTTACTGAAATCTTCTTTTTTATAATCCAGCGAACGGTCGTTCACACCCACCTTGCAGGTAAACAGCCCGGTATTCTTCCGCAGGCTCAGTTTGATCTTGCTGTTTGCCTGTACGCCTACCCCTTGTCCGAAATGCTCACCGCCCACCGTCAGTTTCTCACCGGTAACAGCTGCATTCTTCATCGGCGAACCATACTGCTGGTAGGCCAGGGATAAATCCATATCCGGCAGGGATATTTTATTCTGGGCACTGATAGCCCAGCTTGAAAAGAAAAATCCTCCCATAAGGAGAAATAAAGAGATCGTCTTTTTCATGTTAGTCAGAAGTTAGAATATATAAGTCCCCAAAGATACTTAAAATATCTCCGGAGACTGCATTAGTAACATACAACATCAAATCATCGCCTATTTTCCCCAGGCCTTATTCGGGGTATCCCCCATCCATAACTCCAACAAGCCTCCGTCCGAAAAGACTGCATGAGGTATCCGGAAAGAGTTGTACTCTTTTCCGTTAAGCCGTGCACGCTGGATATAACAATTGGCTGCCGAATTATTGTAAGTCTTTATTTTAAAGGTTTTCCCCTTATAATAATCAGTATCCAGCGAAATAGTCACCTCGTCGAACACCGGACTTGTTATATCGTATTGCGGATCACGGGAAGAACCGCCGTCCAAGGCAAACAACCCGATCGCCATCAATGAGCTCACGCCGCCCATCTGCCCCTGGTCCTCATCATGTCCGCCATATCCCCTGTCGGGAGTAACCGCCCCGTAAGCCTGTTCCTTCACACGGCGCACCCAGTATTGAGTCAGCCAGGGTTTCCCGGCATGCGAAAAGACATGTGCATTCGAACAACCCGGCTGGTTCGCATAACTGACATAACCACTGCCGTATCCATAGACAAAATCTGTTGACTCCGACTGCTTGAAAGCAAAATCCAACTTACTGCAAAGACTGTCATTTCCTCCCATCAACCTTGCCAACACAGGGATATCGTGCGAAAGTCCGAACGTCGCCTGCCAAGCGTTGGCCTCTACATATCCGTTACCGCTCAAAGGGTCGGTATGCAACCATTCACCGTTTGCCCTCTTCGGCAAGATCAGTCCCAGTTCTTTATTAAAAGAAGCAGGCCAGCCTGTAGCCCGTTTATGGAAATAGTTATAATCGCTTTTCTTTCCCATTTTAGCAGCCATTTCAGCCAAAGCCCAATCTTCAAACGCCCACTGGATGGTCAGACCGGCATTACCGGGACAATATCCGTTACGAACATAAAAATCTAACTCCTTATCCATTCCCAATGCCAGCATTCCTCCTTTGGAATGATTCCGTTTCATCGCCTTGAACGCTTTTTGCTGATCCCACTTCCTGGTAAGTCCTTTTTGGAAAGCACTCGTGATAAGAGAGGTAGCAGGACATCCGGACATGATATATGAATATCCACCGGCGCAAGGCCCGCGGGGAAGCAGATTCCCATTCACATCGTATTCCAGCAAAGAAGCCGCAAAATCATCTAATACCGAAGGATAAGCCAATCCCCAGAGCGTATTCAGGTTCCATTGTGTCAACCAAAACGCATCAGAGTTATACATGTGATGTTTCACCTTCCCTTCCCGGTCCTTAGCCAGTTGCCTTACATGGAAACGGATATTTTTCGTTTTAGAACCTTCACGGGTACCATCCGTATAATCCGGATATTCGCCGTTATAATCATCCAGTTTATGCCTTCCCAGTAAAGAATGCCACAAATCGGTATAGAACTTCATTTGTTGGTCATGGCTTCCTCCTTTCACATCGATCCGTCCCAACCATTCATTCCATTCCTGCTGTGACTCCTGCCGTACCCGATTAAAATCCCAGTGGCTGCAATCCTGCTCCAGATTCTCCCAGGCATTGTCCGTACTGACATAGGAGATAGCCACCTTCATCTGTACCTGTTCGCCCGGTTGTACCTGATAATTCGCTTTCACACCCGAAGTGGGAGCATCATGGTAACTCATTCCCTGGTTTCTCGGAGTGCTCTCTCCGGCTCCCTGCAACTCGCTGATATCTTTGAACTGCTCCGATCCGACTCAGCCGTCCAGCGACTTGAAAGGAGTATCGAATGTAACGGCAAAATAAATCCTGACCACATCGGGACCGCCCCACAAGCGTCCGGTCGTATCGAAATAGCCTTCCACACCTTCATTTCCCTTTTTATAAACATGGGCATTGACCATTGTCGAAGTGCCGACATAACCTCCCAGGTTCAGCAAGATATCAGCCGGATTTTCCTCCGTATACGTAAACCGGTAGAAGCTGACGCGATCGGTAGCTGTCTGCTCCACCCACATTTTATAAGTATCCAGAAACAACCTGTGATAACCCGGTTGTACAATCTCTCCCTGATGCAGGAAAGAAGATTTCCAGGACTGTTCTCCTCCCGTCGGGTCCACCTCGCCCGTCACCGGCATCACCGTCAACCCGGACAGCATCCAGCAATGGATCTGCGGGAACCCCAGCACTTCCGTCGAATTATAATTATACCCGCCTCCATACTGATTCTTGTTTCTTGTCAGAGGCGCCGCCCCTATCATCCCATAAGGTTGGTTCCCTGTGATAAAGAAAAAATACCGTCCGCGGGCAGTCTCGATATAAGGATTTACCCAGGATACATGATCCGTATAATCATCGGGAGAAGGAAACACCTCGATCTCCGAAAGCCCCACCTGCGTACCGGCGGCATCGGTCACCTCGAACCGTACCCACTCGACCTTCCGCGACTCAAACTCAATCTCTTTGGGAGTCCCGTCATTAGCCATTCCCCAGACATTGATCTTACTGCCGTCACTGAAATGCAATACGCCTCCGGCTACATGTGCCTCCATGGCCGGACGGTCATACAGAATAATTTTATTGATATTCACGGGGCGTTCCCAATCTAACTGTATCCAGGGATAATCGATCTGTCCCCAGAAAGTCTCCGTACTTTTAGATACCCATTCCCCTTTTCCCGGTACCCGTATCAGGCCATCGATCACCTTTGCCGCATCGTGACCGGCATCAATCGAAGAGGAAGCCGATACACGGGCTTGCGAGGCAATATTATAAGGCGTAGCCCAACTAATAACCGGATAACTCCCCAGCAACACCAACAAAAAGGAGAATAAATTTATTATTTTCTTCATATGGAAGCACTTTATAATTCAATACAAATATAAGTCGTTATCATCTTAAAATCAACAAAATACACGTTTATTTTCGAAGAGAATTATTGTCCTATAAGGCTTGGGACACCCTGTGGGACAAGAAACTAAACAATAAGCTTATTTCTCTATCTCTTATGAATAAGCCTATTAACTCATCCTTCAAAACAACTCCGATAACATCACTGGGACAACCGCAGGGACACTCTCTTAATATATAAATAATATATCACTAGTGTCCCGTTAAAATCGGGACGAGTTATTAATTAATCAAATAATCCCGGAATAAGGGGATTAAATTGTTCTTTGACATCATTGAAATTAGTCTTATTAAACAGCTCTTGTAAATGC
>NZ_JAMOKT010000095.1:0-21789 GCF_023656795.1 Parabacteroides caeci | reverse complement strand
CTAAAAGAGTTTACGGAAACTCTTTTAGTGCTAAATTTGTAAACTTATAACAGCACGGACCTTTTTGGTCCTTTTTGAAACTTTTTTATTTTCAAGAAGGTCAACTTATTTCAGGACAGGACATACAGGCTGAGTAAACGTTCATAGGTAGGCAACTTTTGTTTCTACCTAATGAAACACTTGTTTCACTATGAAGAAACAACTGTTTCATTAGGGTGAAACTATTCTCACCTTACTAAAAGCCGGTAACGTCTCTAAGGCCCTAAACAGCGACTGCCAAGATTTGACCGCATTTTTAAGGATGGATCGAATAAGATTACTATTACAACCTACACTTCCCAAAAAGAATTAATATTCGAATTATACCGGGGAAATTATGCCGGATATAAAAGAATCTTTCATACTTTCGTATATCCATTTAACCGGAGTACGTATATTTTTAATTATCAAGCATATGAAAACAAACTTTTTACTCACTTTGTTAACCGGACTACTGGTTTTTACCGCCTGTTCGGAAAAGCCTGCAACGGCTTATACCATAAACGGTACTATCCCCGACAACTCGCTGGACGGACAAACGATCTATATCTATAACCGTAACAACAATAACGTCTATGTAGACAGCACAGTTGTAACAGGAAATACGTTCACCTTTACCGGTAAAATGGACACCGCAGCTTACTGCCGCATCGATGCCAGCCGTGAATATTATGTCAATTTCATTCTTGAAAACGGAACAATCAATCTCGACCTCAGCAAACCGGTAACTCCGTCGGGAAGCCCTCTGAACAATGAGATTGCCCGTTTCTTTGCAGCACAGGACAGTATGTCTGCCGTGATCGATACCAAACGACAGGAATTCATGAAACAGACAGAGGATAAAGCCGAACGCATGGAATTGCAGAAGAACTTTTTCCAGAATGAATGGAAACCGGCTTACCTGTCTATGCTCGATGGTTTCTTCAATAGAAACCTGGATAACCCGATCGGTGCTATCGCACTGAATTATATGGACGGCTATCTTTCGCCGGACGAGATAAAAAACAAACTGCCTCAACTGAGCGAAGTAGTACGCAACACACCGAATATGCAGGAAACGATACAACGTTTCAACGCTTTGGAGCAGACAGCCGAAGGAAAACCCTTCGTCGATTTCACCATCGAAACGAAAGACGGTAACAAAGTATCCCTGTCCGACTATGTAGGAAAAGGCAAATATACCCTGGTTGATTTCTGGGCAAGCTGGTGCGGACCGTGCCGTGCCGAAACTCCGGTATTGGCAGAAATCTACAATCAATATAAAAACAAAGGTCTTGAAGTGTTGGGCGTAGCCGTATGGGACAGTCCTGAAAATACCCAAAAGGCAATAGAAGAACTTAAAATCACCTGGCCGCAGATTCTGAACGCCGGTGATAAGCCGACCAAACTATATGGTATCAACGGCATTCCGCATATCATTCTTTTTGGTCCCGACGGTACGATTATCTCCCGTGACCTGCGTGGCGATGCAATGAAAGCAAAGGTAAAAGAAGTCATCGAAACTAAATAAACCCAAATACGATGCAGTATTTCGACTTCCCGCACATTTCAATAAATAGAATATGTACGGGAAGTTGAACTTTTTAGATGAGTAAACGAATAATTACATTACTATTAATCTGCCTGAGCAATACGGGATACCTATATGCCCAATGGACAGAAAAGGACTCGGTATGGCTCCGGAATATACTCTCCGGCAAGGAGAAGCTGGAACTGAATCCCGAAGCGTTGAAAGCTATCCGGTCAGGTACACTGATCAATACGGAAGAACCGGCCTCAAATATGATCATGTCACCCGAGCTATCGCCCGCACAATCCATACAAAAAGATTTCACGGAATACGTACGTCCCAAAGATACCGACTATAACCCTAACCGTAAAGTGGCACCGAAAGACCTTCCTCCCGCCGTATTCATGTTATATGGAATGAATAAGCCGTTACCCAAAGTGAAAATGCTGGGATCTTTCCAGGTCTCACCGGGAATCCGTGCTGAAGCCCGAAAGCCGTCCGGCATCTCGTTCGACGATATGTTACAACAGGTTTTTATGCCCAGTGCACGTTATAAAAGGAAAAATGCGCAACGCTGGCGGACTCAGAAATATTATAATAATTATCCGTAATCACAGTAGTAGAATATTTTTTTATACTTTTGTTACCCTATTAATAAAGGCAAAGTCGAATTTATAAATATACAATTTAAAGGATAAAATGGAAAAAATCATTTCGTATCCGCTTTCAGTCATCTATTATTTGTTATTTGGGATTACACTGGTGTTCTTCCATGTGGTACAGTGGATATGCTTTAACCTGTTCGGTTACAAAGCACATAAAAAGAGCGTGGATGTCTTGAGTTTTTTCCTGGTTTTCAACACCTATATTCTAGGAACAAGATACAAAATAAGCGGGCTGGAGAAACTCCCGACCGACTCGCCCCTGATAATTGCTTCGAACCATCAGAGCCTCTACGATATAACCTCTATCTGCTGGTTCATGCGCAAAGTTCATCCCAAGTTTATCAGTAAAATCGAACTGGGCAAAGGTATTCCCAGTATTTCGTACAACCTTAGGCATGGCGGCTCCGTCCTTATTGACCGGAAAGACCCGAAACAGGCATTGACAGCCATCCGTGTAATGGCCGAATATATTGAAACAAACAAACGCTCGGCAGTAATTTTCCCGGAAGGGACACGAAGCAAAACAGGCAAACCTCGTCCTTTTGCCGAAAACGGATTGAAAATCCTCTGTAAATATGCACCGTCGGCCTACATGGTACCGGTCACGATCAACAACTCATGGAAGATGACAAAATGGGGTTCCTTTCCTTTGGGAATCGGCAACCGTATCGAACTCATCATCCACGACCCTATTCCAGTGAAGGCTAAGCCCTTCGCCGAACTCTTTGCCGAAACCGAACAAACTGTGATCCGCAGTATTAAAGTGTAATTTTTTTATTTGTCATGCAGTATTTCATAATTTGTCCGTTTTATAATTAAAGACTATTAATAAATTAATCGGATAAGATGCAGCATTTCCTTGAAATATTGCGTCTTAAGGTTAAGAAATAATACAAAAAAAGACGGACAATTATGACTAAATTACAGATACTGGCACTTTTGCTTGCCTCATTGGCACTACTATTCTTCACCTCCTGCGACAGCGAAGACTTCCAGGAGCCGGATGTGTATAAGGTGACTCCCGACCTGCGGTTGAGGATTAACCAGGGGATGAAATTATCCTCCAAATCCGAGAGAAGAACATTTAAGGAGAAATTCGATTTATTCCAGGAGAAATGTGATGAAATGGATCACATAACTTCTCCGTACACTTATATGGAAACGGAAGAATATAAGGATTTTAAAAACTTTCTCCTTTCTTCCTCACCCCATATCTATTATCTGCTGATGGATAAATTCCTGAAAAGCAGACTGAGCTTTTTCTCTAACATCATCAGTGATATTCTCGTATCATCCAAACCGGCTATTGCCGATCAGATTGCGGAACAGATGAAAGCAACCGGCACTTTGGAAGAAAGTTTCTATCTCTATCCTCAATTATGCCTGGATATATGGCTCGATGCATTAGATACCCAATAAGTATAAACCATCCCCTCAATGACGATCGCAACTACACATATATGGACCTTACTGGTCTGCCTCCTGTTTTTCATAAGCGGGATTACCAGTTGCGACTCTTCCGATCTCGACAAACTTCCGGTCAACGAGAATCCGGAAGTGGCATTCGTTAATGACGATGTCCCCCAAAGATTGTCGCTTAACAATGCCCGGCTAAAACGGATGACCTCGCCAGCCAGCGACTCCGCTTATTCCGGTAATGTTTACGAATATAATAACGAAGGACGGTTATCCAGAATTTCTAACTGTCTGTTTGAAGGGGAAACAATTATCGACACTCTCGGCTACAATGTTTATCAATATAATGTAGACAAGCAGTTGGTCATGACCACCAGTTTTAATGCGAACAAAAATACCTCTACAGGATTTATCAATCTTCAGACACAGGTATATATCTATTCAAATGATGGTAAGTTAGAGAAAAAAATCACCTATTATCCGGTGATATCCCAGTCGGAATATACATTATATAAATACAAAAACAATATGCTTGACCGGAAAGAGCATTACGGGACTTCGGGAGTATTGGAAAACTATACGACCCACTCGTATGATAAGGTCGGCAAACTGATTCTGGAATGTCATTATATGGCAAACAACCAGTTAATCAACTATACACAGCATTCTTTTATCGACGGATTGAATACCCGTTCAGTGACTTTCTCCCCGACCGGCGAAGCCCTGAGAAAAGTGATCAATACATACGATAGCAATTATAACCTTATCCGATCCGAATCGAGCGAACTGGTATTATACAGTTCAAGATCAAACTTCACGGCACAATATGAATATGACGCTCAATAAGCATATTATGCCGTTGTACGATCTTACACTTTACTGTTCCAGCCACCAGTCGATCATCTTCCGCGCAAGGCTGAGTTTACGAGGTAACTCAGGCAGATTATCCTTACTAAAGAAAGCGCCTTCGCTCAATTCCTCATCCTGTAAACGGATCGTGCCGCTTACATAGTCGGCTATAAACCCGACCATCAGGTTACTCGGATAAGGCCAGGGCTGATTCCCGAAATAGGTAATATTATTAATTTCCAATCCTGTTTCCTCCATAACTTCCCGTCTTACACATTCTTCCAGCGTTTCTCCCGTTTCAAGGAAACCGGCAACCAGACCATAGAAAGAACCTCTGAAATTCCGGGCATGGACTAGCAGGATAGCATCTCCTTTGCGGATCAGTACCAATATCGCCGGAGAGACTACCGGATAGATTTCATATTTACAGTTTGGACACTGTTTGGAAATAGTTGTCTGCATGACAGTTTTCGTTCCGCATGAAGGACAAAAGCGGCTGTGCTGGTCCCAATAAATCAACTCATACGCTTTTCCGGCTATTTTATGTAAGACAGGATCGAGGTAATCGTAGGATGCCCGCAAACCCATCGGAAAGTATTCAGCCGTTTCTTCCAGTGATGTATCCACAGAGGCCGTACAAGCCGGCATATCCTCCAACAAATTGACTTCCAGCACATTCTTAACCGGCACAGGAGGATTGATATTATAAGGAATTGTATATGTTTCACCTTTTTTCTGAAGCAGTAACTGGTCGTTGAAGAAAATAAACCAGTATACATTATTTACATTGCTCATCACTTTTTACTTTTGAACGGCACAAATATACTGACTAATGCAGGATATACATCAAAAAAATATTTCTATTTAAAATATTCTTCCGGCTCAATCGTCTACAACAATAGAAGGCATGTCTTACTAATAGATTTTTAATTATTAAAACGGAAACGAAAAATGTTCGGAAGAAAGAGAAAAGAAGTCATATCTTTACAAGTCTTTGCTTATGAGTGTAGTGGATGCGGACAATGTGTAAAGAGATGCCGGAGAGAGGTTTTGAAAATGGTGAATAACGGTAGTTGCAGCTATGCAACGGTGGTCAATCCCGAAAGCTGTGTAGGCTGCGGTAACTGTGTCGATGTCTGCAAAACCCATGCAATTGAATTAATAACAGAGTAATAAACATATTAAATTAAATAACAATGAGAAATCCGGGAGTATTCAGAGGTGCGTTCATCTTTTTATTTTTTATAGGGCTGTTTGCACTAGCCAGCCTGGGAGTTATGTATCTGTGGAACTGGCTGATACCGGCTGTTATCGGCTGGTCGGTCATTAACTACTGGCAGGCACTTGGTTTGATGGTTCTTTGCCGGCTGTTATTCGGAGGGTTCAGAGGGTTTGGACATTTCGGTCCTTTCGGTCATCATCCCGGAGGCTTTTTCTTCGGTAACCGGGAAGAGCATAACCGCTTCCACGAGCAGATGAGAAATATGCCCTGGGAAGAGCGCCGGGAACATAT
Organism: Parabacteroides caeci; assembly: GCF_023656795.1. NCBI lineage: Bacteria > Pseudomonadati > Bacteroidota > Bacteroidia > Bacteroidales > Tannerellaceae > Parabacteroides > Parabacteroides caeci. Next base: position 15,797 of record NZ_JAMOKT010000095.1, on the reverse strand, counting down.
CCGCAGACATATGGCTGATTTCCGTAATGGCAGATTTAATACACAGGAGCCGTCTTCAGGTGATAATGCCCAATGAAAGAAATAGTTCAAAACCGCTCCGCTTCGGAGCAGAACACACGGGTTGCGGATATCTTCCGGAAATACCAGGCACAGCTGAAAGGTTTTATCTCCAGGCGTGTGTCCTCCAAAGAAGACAGTGAAGATATCCTGCAAAACGTATTCTACCAGTTCATGAAATATGACCAGGAGGACAGTCCGATCGAACAGATCGCCGCCTGGTTATATTCTGTAGCCCGCAGCCAGATCATCGACCGCAGCCGCAAACACCGGGAAGAAGAAATGCCCTATCTCTCCACCAACGAAGAAGACGGCACTTTCCTGAAAGAACTGGCGGAACTCATGCCCGACGAAGACCAATCGCCGGAAATGGATTATATCCGTTCTACCGTCTGGGAAGAGTTGGAACACGCATTACTGGAATTGCCGGACGAGCAACGGGCCGTCTTTGAACTGACGGAACTGGAAGGTATTCCGTTCAAAGAAATTTCAGAATCGACCGCCATACCGGTTAATACTTTGATTTCCAGGAAAAGATATGCAGTCTTATTTCTCAGGAAAAGATTATATAATCTGTATGAAGATATTTTGTAAACAACTTGTTCCCTAAAAGTGCGTTTCCGAACTATATCTGTGCGGATATGCACAACGCCGAAGAGAATCTAAAATTCTAACGCAATATAAATCAAATACTTACAACATTGGCACAGCTTTTGTTCTTTCATTAGTAAATTAAAATTCTTATACTCATGATTAAGACAGTAGCATTAGAAAAAATCTTCCGTACAGAGGAAGTTGAAACTTGGGCCTTGAACAAGGTGAATATTGAAGTTAAAGAGGGAGAGTTTGTAGCGATAATGGGACCTTCCGGTTGCGGTAAGTCTACGCTGCTGAATATCCTGGGATTACTGGACAACCCGACTTCCGGAGAATATTACCTGAACGGGATAGAGGTTTCCAAATATACGGAAGCACAACGTACAAAATTGCGTAAAGGGATTATCGGCTTCGTATTCCAGAGTTTCAATCTGATCGACGAATTGAACGTATATGAAAATATAGAACTTCCCCTGCTTTATATGGGTGTTTCGGCTTCCGAACGCAAACAGAAAGTGAAAGAGGCCATGGAGCGTATGGCAATCGTCCATCGTGAAAAACATTTCCCTCAACAGTTATCCGGAGGTCAGCAACAGCGCGTTGCCATAGCCCGTGCCGTGGTAGCCAACCCCAAACTAATCCTTGCCGATGAGCCAACCGGTAACCTGGACAGTAAAAACGGCCAGGAAGTAATGAACCTGCTCAACGAATTAAATAAGGAAGGAACAACCATCGTCATGGTAACCCACAGCCAGCATGATGCCAGCTATGCTTCACGCATCATCAACCTGTTCGACGGACAGGTGGTAACGGAGACGGTAATCTAATTACAAATGTTACAAAAGTCAAAGAGTAGACTGCAACATGTTAATAGATGTTGCAGTCTACGAAATATTCGTATTTTCCAGTATATCAAATCCAAATAAACTTGTACATTGCCGGCATTAACTATAAATCAAATTATCCATGAGAACAGCAAGTCTATTATTATTGGAATTTTTATTAACCGTTTTTTCCGTTTATGGACAAAAAACATGTACAATCGAAGGTGATATCCAGAACATGCCGGACAGTATTACTCTCAGTTGTGCGGAAATGAAAGGAAATACAGCCAGAATGCAGGTCGATGACTTTTTTACAATGGCAAATGGTAAATTCAAAATTACCAGGGAGGTCGACACTATTACCAAAATGTTTCTCACTGTTAACCGCACCGGCTATCAGTTTTGGGTAAAACCGGGAGCTAACATTAAAATTACCGGAAAAGCTCCTTATGTACAAACCTGGAGAGCAGAAAGCGATATTCCAATCCCGGAACAGATAGAATTAAACCGTTTCAGAGAAGCGACTCAAAAAGAGGCAATGCAAATTCATGATTTGACTGCCGAAGCCATGAAAATACTTGCTAATGCTGATGGCAAAAATCCGAATCCCCGGCAGCAGTTCGATTCATTGCACCTAAAGATAAATAGTATCCATGATGAAGTCATCCTATACAAAGAATTACAACTAATGTTGAAAAATCCCATAACACTTGCAGGACTGGAAGAATTAAGAAATGCAGCCAAATGCTACAAAGAAGGGAAGTTTAACAAACTTGTTTCAATGTCGGACAACTCCATGAGCTTGGCAGGACTGAACAATTTAAAAGAGACTGAAAGGTCTAAAGTCCGGACTTTCATTATTACTGTATATAGCAAACTGACTGATGAGCAAAAACAATCTCAATTGGGACAGGAAATAATATCCTTGTTATCTATTTCATCAACAGTAAAGACCGGAGACAAAATCTATGATGCAGATTTAAAAGATGTTGAAGGTAAAACCCACCACCTCTCCGATTACCGAGGAAGTTATATCCTTCTTGATTTCTGGAGCCGGGCTTGCGGTCCCTGTGTCGCAGCGTTACCCGAATTAGAAAAAATAGCAGAACAATACAAAGGAAAAGTGATCGTAATCAGTGTATCTGTAGATCCTGTATCCGTCTGGAAAGAAGAAGTTGCTAAAAGTCCCGTTAGCAATTACTGGCTTCAATTGTCTGATGGATTAGGTTCGAGTGGCATAGCGGCACACTACGGAGTAAAAGCTCTTCCTACATTTGTTTATATATCGCCGGAAGGTCTTATCCTGAAAATCAAAGAAGGATATAGGGAAGATGCTCTTCTGGAAGAACTCAAGAGTTTTATAAAAGACTAACAATCTAAATTAATAAAGGTATGAAACACATTATCAGTTTACTCATTCTATTCCTCTGTTGCACAAGTTTGCATGCTCAGGATCGCGTAGTGGAGCAACCGGCTTTTGAAGTACGCAACACCAATACGCTCGAATTTCAGAAAATTATTCTGAACGACACAGCCACCATCATGTATGTCGACGCTTATTACCGACCCAAATATTGGATCAAGATCGTTGATGAAACGACATTGGAAGCCAATGGTAAAAGTTACCGGATCAAAGCCGGCGACGGTATCACGCTCAATGAGGAATTCTGGATGCCGGAATCAGGTACGGCCTCTTTCCGTTTGATTTTCCCTCCCCTTCCAAAGGATACAAAGACAATCGATTTTATCGAAGGTAACGACAAAGGAGCTTTCAAGATCTGGGGTATACGATTGGATGGAAAGACACCCACAGTAGACTTTCCCAACGTAAAGAAACCGGAGAAAGCGCCTGTCCTGGAAAAACCGGAGCTGAAATCGGGGATTGCCACACTAAACGGTAAATTTATTGGTTACAAACCGGGGATGGATGAAGAACTGCCTATATGGGTATTCAATATTCTCACAGCCGGTGCAGACCAGAACACTATAAATGTTAAGCCCGATGGAAGTTTTAAACTGGAAATTCCTTTATTACATATTTCAAGTGTGGTATTATCCGGAAACTCTGTTGTTCATACCCGTTTCTATATGAAGCCGGGAGAAACAACTTCAGTCGAAATTAATATGCCGGAAATTTGTCGTGCACAATCCAAGATACAATCTTCCAAGCCTTCATTAGGAAACAAGTTCTATTTCACCGGAGCATTGGCAGATATAAACAACGACCTCGCCAATAATCCGGTTGAAGAACCTTCATTCAGTGTCAGAAGTCAGGAAGAATATGATCAGATGATGAAAGACATCAGTACAATGACGGTTGATCAATATAAAGAATATTGGACTGAAAAATATCAGAAAGCCGTCGATCAGCTAAGTCAACTGACAGGAATCAGCGATGCACATCGTCAATTGATTGCCATGAAACTAAAGCATGAACTGGCTGATCAATTGCTTGGTTACAGAGCAATTGAATATGCTTACCGGCAAACAAACAAAATCCCCAAAGATTCTGTTCTGGTCAACTATGTAAAGCCGATTGCTACCCAGGATTATTTCAATTTCTTGCCGGAACTGTTGTCCAATGATCCTTACTTTATTTATAATGGTAATGTGGCTTATTTGCTAAGAGGCCTTCAGTTTATCAACTTCACCGGAAAAGATATCAAACTAGAGAAAGACGAAAAATTCCCAGACAATACAGCAGATATTGCCCGGATTATGGGAACCGATAAAGGATTTCTTTTCGATATGTTAGCCGCACAAAAACTGGCAGCTTCTATCAGCGAGTTCCGTCCTTTAGATGAACAAGAGTTGGCAAAGGCCAATACGTTGAATCCGGCACTCAAAGAGGAACTTATCAAAATGAATGACAAACTGAAACTGACGATAGAGGAAAACAAAAAGAAATCCGGCTATACCGTCAACCGTGTGAACATTGCGGATATCCCATCCGAAGAACTATTCAATGCAATTACAACACCTTACCGCGGCAAAGTTGTCTTCGTTGACTTTTGGGCAACCTGGTGCGGTCCCTGCCGGATGGCAATGAAAGAGACAGAGCCTGTAAAGAAAGAATATGAAGGAAAAGACGTCGTATTCCTCTACCTGGCAGCCGAAAACTCTCCGAAAGGGACCTGGGAACAAATGATCCCGGACATCAAAGGTGAACACTACCGTGTTACTGCCGAACAATGGGAATACTGGGGAAAGAAATTCGGAATCAATGGTGTCCCTTCTTACATGGTAGTGGCAAAAGACGGTACTCCGGTTCACTTCCAGGTCGGTTTCATGGGAGTGGACAAGATGAAAGAAATGATCAATAAAGAACTGGCTAAATAAGAAAATCCGGAATATACTATTTATAAGGGCGGAGATCAGGTAATGGTCTCCGCTTTTTTTTGCGGTAAAATCAAAAAGTCGTAATATTGCATTCACAAACATAACATATATAATGGTCGGCATGAGATATTTCAAACAATGGGTACTTTTTATTTGTCTGAGTGTTTATTGCAGTGCTTCCGCACAGGAAGTAAAAAAAGCGATGACATTCGACGAAATGGTTAGCTGGAAACGCATCACAGAACAAAAAATCTCCCACGACGGGAAATGGGTAGCCTGTAAGATGGAACCCTGGCGGGGAGATGCCAGTATTTTCGTGTACAATGCCAAAGGAGAAATGACAGCTTCTTTCCTTCCGGCTACACAGGCTGAATTTTCTGCATCTTCCGGTTACCTGCTGGTTACCAAGAAGCCGGAACTTGAAAAAGTAGAAGCCCTGAAACTAAAAAAGACCAAAGAAGAAGATATGCCTTCGGATGAACTCGTCATTTTCAATCTCTCAGACAAAAAAGAAACGATAGACTCCCTGAAGTCATACAAGCTTTCTGAAAGCGCAGACTGGATTGCTTATAAACGGAACAGCAAATCTGATACTGCACTCCATGTACGTTCGCTGGACGGAGCAAAAGAGGTACAGTTTGCCGATGTCAAGGAGTTCGGGTTCGCTAAAAAAGAAAACATCCTATATTATACGACAGATTCCACCTTGTCCACATTTACCCCGGAGAAAGGACATACCGTCATTTTCGAAGGTAAAGGTGTAATTAAAAAAGTAGCATTCAATAAAACCGGCGACAAAATAGCATTCCTGTATTGTCCGGATAAAGACTCAACCGATACGCAATTTTCACTTTATCTGGCTGAAAATAATACCCGGGCCCGCATCGTTGCCGATAAGGGACAAAACTTCATACCCAAAGGCTGGGTGATCAGCGAGAACGGTGATATCCGCTTTTCTGATAACTCCGAACGTATTTTCTTCGGAACAGCACCGGCTCCCATGCAAAAAGATACTACCATACTGGCAGAAAATCGTCCCGACGTACAAATCTGGAAATGGGATGAGGGTGTACAATATACTCAACAAGTATATAATAAAGAAAAAGACCTGAAAAAAACTTACACTGCCGTTTATAACATTTCCGACAACACCCTCTTCCAACTGGCAGACAAGGAAATCCCTCATTTGATCACTGCCGATGAAGGTAATGCTACGACCGCCCTGTTATCGACAAACCACCCCTATGCAACGGAACAGATGTGGGAAGGCAGAAGCCGTTATGATATCTATACAGTTAATCTTCAAACCGGAGAACGCCGGCAAATAAAAAAAGCAAGCAACAGCAATATGCAACTTTCCCCCAAAGGGACATATGCTTATTGGTATTGTGTGCAAGACAGTTCCTGGTATACCTATTCCCTGGCAAACGGAAAAGAATACCGTCTGACAACTCCCACTACTTTTGCCGCCTGGGATGAAGACAATGACGTCCCGGACTATCCCTCACCTCACGGTTTGGCCGGATGGACTGCTGATGATCGCAACCTCCTGATATACGACCGTTATGATATCTGGAAGTTTGATCCTACAGCAGAAGTCGCTCCTGTAAACCTGACAGTAAACGGACGAAAGGAACAACTTTCATATCGATTGATCAGATTGGATAAAGAAGAAAAATTCATTGATATAACAAAGTCACAGTTATTACAAGTGTTCAATGAAAAGACAAAAGGTTCCGGATATTACAGTGCCCATCTCTCTGCCCCCAAAGCGCCGAAAGCCCTGCTGACCGGAAACTTCATGCTGAAAACACCTGTCAAAGCGAAATATTCGGATGCAGTGATCTATACCTCTGAAACATTTGAGCAATATCCGAATATAAGGCTTTCTGACCTTAGTTTCAAAAAGTCCATCCAGCTTACCCATGGAGAAGAACAACAAGCAAATCTGAATTGGGGAACTGCCGAACTCGTCTCCTGGATTTCTCTGGACGGAACACCTTTGGAAGGAGTTGTCTATAAACCGGAGAACTTCGACCCAAACAAAAAATATCCGGTAATCGTAAACTTCTACGAACGTAACTCAGAAACGCTTTATGCTTACCATATGCCGGAACCGCATCGTTCCACGATCGATTATCACTTCTATACCAGCAATGGTTATATCATTTTCAATCCGGATGTACGTTATGTAGACGGTTATCCCGGAGAAAGTTGTTTCAACTGTGTCATGCCGGGTATTACCTCATTAATAGCCAAAGGATATATAAATGAAAAAGCGATCGGTGCACAAGGTCATAGCTGGGGCGGATATCAGGTTGCTTATCTTGCTACCCGGACAGACCTGTTTGCCGCTATCGAATCGGGAGCTCCGGTCGTCAATATGTTCAGTGCCTACGGAGGAATCCGTTGGGGATCAGGACTGAACCGTTCTTTCCAATATGAACACGGACAAAGCCGTATCGGCGGAACTTTATGGGATTCCCCATTGCAATATATGGAAAACTCTCCGTTGTTTACCATGGATAAAGTAGAAACTCCCATCCTGATCATGCATAACGACAACGATGGTCATGTACCCTGGTATCAGGGAATAGAATATTTTGTAGCACTCAAACGTTTGCAGAAACCGGTATGGCTGCTCAATTATACCGGGGAAATTCATTGGCCGATGCGTCTGGCAAACCGGATAGATTTCCAGAAACGTATGTATCAGTTCTTCCAGCATTACCTGAACAAGCAACCAATGCCCAAATGGATGGACGAAGGAGTCCCGGCAGTCGATCAGGAATTTGAATTAGGATACTAAGCAATACACATCTTTTATATTACAAAGATATAATGATTCAGAAATTCTTTATATCTTTGTAATATAGATATACGAACGAAATGAAAACAACAGGAAACATATCAAGCATACAAGTAGATATTCCGCAGTCGGAAGTCTCTATTTTTGAGTTTCTAGCAAAAAAAATGGGATGGAAAATTCGTTCAGAAAAGAAAGACTCAGAGAAAGAAATAATAGAAAAAGAGAAAACTCTTTTTTTTACAAATTCTAAACGTTCCATGGCTAAACATATAGAGAAATATCTATCAGAATGAAAATTCATCAACGAGATATCATAGAGGTTAATTACCTTTTCCCTGATGGAACAAGTAAACCACACATGGCAATCGTCATTTCCAATGATGAACTTCAGGAAAGTGAGGATTTTTTCTATATAGCAATGATTTCATCCAAAAATTATAATCCCCAGTATACCTATTCTTTAGACAACACTATGTTAACAAATCCCTTATCTAAAGAGAGTTATGTTATTTGTCAACTTATTGGAGGATATACGGATCGCGATGTTGTTAAGATCTGCAGCCGCATTAAAAATAGTGCATTCCAGGAAATAATAGAAAAGATTAAACAAACTATATTTTAAAACTCAAAGGCAATATGATAATGCTATTTTAATCGTGATGATTTAAGTCATGAAAAATACTTTTTGGCTACTAATTATACAATCTACACTACTTTTGTCGGCCTGTACGGGCGGACAAACAGAGTATTGGTTGGAACAGGCTGAAAATTATCTGGACAAAAAACCGGACAGTACATTAATATTTCTGGAGAAGATAAAGAACCCTGACCAGCTGGCCGATTATCCTAAAGCGAAATACGATCTGTTTCAGACTATTGCTGGATTCCGCAAAGGTCAGGCCATACGGACAGACTCCCTGCTCACAAAAGCTATTGATATTTTCATTGCCAACAATGATTCGGCCAAAACCTCTAATGCTTGTTTCTGGAGTGGGTTTACCAATATGCAAACTGCGAACTATATGCGGGCTGACTCTTTCTTTACCCTGGGTATTCCGTTTGCGACAAATCCTGTAGTACGAACCAGATTATACGAATACAGCGGTTTTGCCCTTCTGTACAAAGGCAACGCAAAACAGGCATTGCAGCAGCATATACAGTCATTACAAGACAGTGCCTTTATCCCAGCCGCTTACCAGGCAGAAGTATTAGCAGAAATCGGACAAGCATATCGATATTCAGAACAAATCGACAGTGCAATCATCTACTACCAAAAAGCTATCCGGAAATCACTGGAAATCGAATCAAGGGAACAAACAGCCTTTTTCTATCAAAAAATAAGCGAAATTGAAAAAGAAAAAGGGAATATAAGAAACGCAACGGAAGCATTGAAAGCAAGTCAGAGTTTATGTAACACCCGGACAAGTTATCCATATCATATGCTTGCTCAAGCCCAAATATACATTGCATCCGGCGAAACCGATTCGGCAAGGGTTTACCTTCAGAAAGCAATACAAAGCACAAACACTTATGTTGCAACCCGTGCCTACCAACTATTGGCCCAGCTATATGAAAAAAACAAAACAGACGAACAAATATACTACGCCTGGAAAAACTATGAAGGAAGTTTCAGCAATATATCCGGTGATGCCGAATCCCGGATAATGACACAACGATATCAGGAAGAACTGCTTAAAAATGAAAACAACCAATTAAAACTCAAAAAGAAGCAACAAGATATCTACCTCCTTTCATTATGTCTGATATTGATTACAGCCTGTACCCTTTGGTATCTCGTTTACAGCCGTCTCCGGAAAAAGAAAATTATCGGCGAACAACAATTAAAAGAACAGGAACTAAAAAACCAGGTCGCCCAATTAGAGAAAGAACGGGAATTGATATCCTTGCGTGAAAGAGCTACGGCCTTACGTGAACAGTTGTTCCGCCGTCTGTCCGCATCTCAAAAGATCCCTTCCCTTTCCGGAAAAGCAAAAGAAAACACAGATGATAACAAATCGAGGTTAACATCGGAAGAAATAGACGAATTGATCGAAACAGTGAATAATATCTGGTCCGGCTTTGCCGAACGACTAAAAAAGACTTATCCGTTACTCCGTACAAAAGACATCGCCTTCTGTTGCCTGTTGAAAAGCGGGATCAGCACGAAAGACCTCGCCTCCATCTATTATATCACTCCTTCAGCCATCAGCCAAAAGAAAGCACGTATGAAACGGGAGAAGTTCGGAGTTGAGGATGATAACCTGTCTCTGGATGATCTTTTGAATGCTTTCTAAATGATCAAAGAGGAAATGTCAATTCATTTTTATTACGATCAAATAGTAATCATCTATATATCTATATCTTACATCTTTATATATTCTCTAAAATGTCAATTGACTTTCTAGTCTGTCTTCAACATTTAAGGATATATTTGCATCAAATATCATTCTAAAACAGCAACATTATGAAGAAGGTAGGAAATCTTATTACTGGTTTATTTTACTTACTATTGATAGCCTCGTGTCAAAGTGGCAATAAATCATCATTCAATAACGGATTGGAAGACTCACCCGTTGTCGGTACTTTTGTGCAGGTTGGGGATAACCAGGTTCTTTCGTGCGATCAGAAATTACTGACCGACTCCATACATCTTCTACTCACTTATCTTACGGAAAAACCGGAGATCATTCATCTGGACAACCGGGATGAAGCGCTGATCAGCGAAGGGCGTGTACTTGCTTCCGATAATTATTTATTAGCATGGAACAACAAACAAAATCCTTTCAAACTCTTCGACCGGAAAGGGAATTTCCTGACCACAATCGGAGCATACGGACAAGGGCCGAATGAGTATCTGAATGTCTATGACGCCAATATAGACGAGAAAAATGACCGTATCTATATTTTACCCTGGCAAAGTGCCCAAATACTGGTCTATGACCTGAAGGGTAATCCTCAGCCTGCAATACCGCTTTGTCTGCGGGTTCCTAAAGGCACTTTCCATGTAGACCTTCAGGATTCGACGGTTGCAGTTGTTCTACTTCCATTCAAAGGGCTACCGGCTATAGCCTGGACACAAGATTTTCAAGGAAACAGGAAAGAATTCATAGAACCCGGTCATCTGGAAGCTCCTCAGGATTTCAGCAATGAGGTAGTCTCATACAATAATATGCCCGGAACTTTCGATGTAAATATTCTTTACATCATGCCGACACCACGTGTTGACAGTCTCTACCATTACGATTATCAAAACAACCGCCTACGGCCTTTCTTTACGCTGAATTTCAAGGAAGACCCTATCCCTTGGCACGGATATACCGAACTTCCGAACCATTATATGGGAGATGCTTCCTATCCGAAACAAGTATCATCTACTTCATTCGAATCTTCATCCCCCAGCTATTATATTATAGACAAAAAAACAGGTAAAGGCGCCTTTTTCCGGTTATATAATGACTATCTTGGATATACGGAAATCGACTGGCCTATTTATTCTTTTCACAACGGTTACTTTGTCCAGAATATGGAACCGGCAAATCTGAAAAACACGTTAGAAAATGCTCTAAAGTCTAACAAATTAACAGAAGAAGAAAAAGCAGAATTGACAACATTGGCTGAGTCATTACATGAAAATGATAACAATATCATCCTATTAGCCAAATTAAAACAATGAGTTATGAAAAGAAACCTGTCATATAGTCTATTTCTGGTTTTCCTTATCCTGTTTATCGGATGCAAACAGAAAGAGAAAGAAATCATATCCTCTGAAACGGAAGAAACTGCTTACCAGCCTGCCAGTCCGAAATATACAGCCAGGCATGACCATTCAACACCTGCCGCTAAAATAGATGTCGAATCAGCTATTTCCACATCATCTCCTGTCCGGTTAAGTGAAGTGGCCTCAACCATCGAATATTACCAGGTAGGCGACGATAAATATCCGGTGACCGAAGTTGTCGCTGTTGAGGGTGGTTTCATTGCCCTCAATAAGCCGAAACTATACCTTTACCGGCAAGGAAAAAAACGGAAACGGATCGGATTGAAAACAGAGTATAGTAATTGGCGGAACAATGAATCGGGTAATAACCTGTTTTATGATAAAAAGACTACCCGGTTATACGTACAATTAAAGAAACTGAATCAGGAAACCGGATATTCAACCAAATATATAGGAGAACTTCCTCCGTTGGACAGTGTCCTGGCCAGGGTGCATTATTTGTATCCGGACTCATTGCCAAACCGCCGTCTTTTGAAAAACTGGGTAGAGATATTCACTCCGGAAATGTCTGTCGGCCGCTTCTATTACCCTGGGACCGGTTTTGACTACGGAGTCAACACGTTCAATTTAAAGGGCGATACTCTCTGCCATTTTTATTTCGGGATCGATTCCATTGGTACTATTAAAAGCGATAACTTTTACAATTTCACACTCTTCCATACATCATATCTGTATGATAACAAACCGACATTTTCAGCTACCTATTGCGATACGGTTTACCGACTGCTGGATCAGCAGACCATTGCTCCGGTCTATGCCATCCATTTAGGCAAATACAAGGCGCCGGCAACCTATGTGATTAATAGAGGAGATAAACGTAATAAAGCATGGGTGGATAATTTACGGGAAAATTCGCAAGCCGTATTCCTGAAAGTTCACAGGGAGGGTAAAAGCAATAAATCCGGATGGCTGGACAACAAAGACAAACAGAATCAGGATTTTCCATCCGAAGATTACCTAATGGTTTATCTGAAAAATAAACGTCAGACCAAAGCATTACCACTGACAGCCCGGGGAATGATAAACGACCTGGACGGAGGCTTGCCTTTCTGGCCCGATGGTCAAACAGATGAATATATGTACATGATCCGGCCGGCCGGTGAACTGAAAAAAGGAATTAAACTAACCGGTTCTCCTAAACAGGAAACTCTTAAAAACTTCCTCAGTGATCTGCCGGACAATCAGAATGTAATGATTGTCGTCAAATAAAGCTATTAAATCATTGGCATGCAATATTATTACTGTTTTTTCGTAAATAAACGATAAAATCGTACCCAATAGATGCAATTAAATAAATAATACCTATTTTTGAGGCAATCAATTAAAAAAACCAGTATCATGAAAACATTATATATTCTGATTGCCACCTGTGCTGTATGTCTCGGTACACTGAGCGGCTGTAAACAAAAAGAAGGAAAGAGTACCCGTCCAATCACTCCACCTAAATATGAAGGAAAGGTCGATTATTCTGTTGTTCCTACCCATATAGATTTGGATAGTGCCCTCGATGGCGAAAAGCAACCACTGAAGTTAAGCCAGATCGCTTCAGAAATAGATTATTATATTGTCGGAGACGGTAACTATACGGTAAAGCAAGCCATTTCCATACCTGACAGCAATGCTTTCATCACGTTCAACAACCCGCGGCTTTATTACCGGAAAATAGGAAGGCCAAGCAAACGATACGGTTTCAAGGCACTGGCCTATAAATGGAATAATGAAATGAACGGGCATAATCTGTTTTATGACAAAAAGACAACCCGCATGTATTGTGCCATGAGCGGTAAAGATGTGGAAACCAGAGGAAGCCAAGAGCCTTGCGACCCACAAATCATTGAACTGCCTCCACTTGATACGATGTTGACAATCACCCGGTATGTTTTTCCAGAAACAGTGGAAAAGAAATACACAATCAACCTGGGAAAAGATAAATTACTGGGATTCTCATCCGACGGATATATGTTGAGCCACTATGAAGACACAAGCGGCGTTCCGAACTGCATGCTGACTTTTAACCTGGCAGGCGAAACGCTCGGAAAGTTCACCTTAAAGGATAAGTCGACACTTTCCAAATCGCAAACGGATAATATCCCATTCTTCCAGACATCCTATTGGAATGAGACACAAGATCAAATGACTTTTATGATACCGTTCTGTGACACCGTATTCCAGATGCGTGATCCTCAGACTGTTGTACCTTTGTACAACCTGAATCTTGGGAAATACGGCATCCTGACTGACTATGCAGAAAAACAAGAAGTTACGGACGAGAAGATATGGTTGCGTACCTTATATGAAAACTCAAAAGGTTTATTCATGGGCCTGTATCAAAAGAAAGGTCCAAAGCTCGTAAGCTGGCTGGGATTTGAATATGAGTACAAACCGACACTGAGTTATCAGGCTGTTTATATGAAAGATGAAGGTAAAACGTATGTCCTTCCGCGTAGAGGACAGGGATTTGTCAACGACCTGGACGGCGGACTCACTTTCTGGCCGGACGGACAAACAGACGGTTATCTTTATATGATCCGTACACTGACAGAAATGCGTATGAACGTAGAACGAACCGGCTCGCCTAAACAGCAAAAACTGCTGGATCTCCTTGACAACAAGAGAATACAGGAAAATCAGTATGTGATGATTGTGGTAAGATAAATAGGATGTTCGATATTTCTATAAATCATATTTCTTCATCTTATTATAGAGCGTCTGCCTACTGATATTCAATTGCTGGGCACAAAGCGTCAGATTTCCTTTTTTCTCTGCCAGTACTTCACTGATAAACTGTTTCTCCATCTCTTCCAAAGTAACCGGATGGGAAACAGTTACAGGAGGAGCGTCCATATAAAAGTCATCACTATCGAGCACGGATGAATTTGAAAGAAGCACGGCACGCTCAATGGTCTGCTGCAAAAGGCTGAGGTCACCATTAAGCATCCTGTCCGACAATTTATGCAATGCATCGGGAGTAATTCCGGGAAAAGGTTTCCCATAAGCCGTTGCATATTTCCGGAGCAGGGAATTGACAAGCAATGTAACGACAGAATCTGTTTCTTCCGAAAGAAACTCCGATTCCTTTCGAGAGGAATTTTGTTTTCTCCCGGAACGGGATTCCCAGGCAGCGATAACAGTCGACAAGAGTTTATCATTATCCCAGGGTTTCACGATAAAATCCGCCGCTCCCTTTTTCAGGGAAGAGACAGCCAGTTCTATATCGCCAAAAGCAGTTATCAACACGACTTCCGGCGGATTCGGACGTTCACGGATACGGTCCAGCCAGAAAAGTCCCTCTCCCCCGCTCTGCTTGCCGGTTCCGAAATTCATATCCAACAGGACAACATCCACATCGTCTTCCCGAAGCAAAGCAGGCAGCAAAGTCGGCACCGAAGCACAGACCACCATCTTAAATTCACGCGAAAGAATCATCCGCAATGTTTTAAGCACCGCCTCATTATCGTCCACTACTATAATCTTTCCATTTCTCATAACAAAAGCAAAGATATATGGATTCTTGATTTATTTACACAAAAAATTATCCCATTCTCTAAAAGACTTGTTCGTTACAGGTTTATTTGCCGTCTGCTTCAGCTGACGGACTGGATATGAATAATAGATTTTGACTTTAGTCACATTTCTTTTTGAATTTATATACACGCATAAACTCCTCATACTCTTCCTGAAAACTTTTATGACGATGATGTTCTTCCTGATTAAGTATATAATTACTAACAGCTGTAAGCTGACTTTCTCCAATGGATACAGTAAAATAATCATCTTGCCATTCAAGCCGTTGTGCATATTGTTGATTAAACCAGTGAGAAGCTTCACCTTTGATAAGTTGTAATATTTTAGACGGGATTTGATCTTTTCCCAAATAGAGTATCAAGTGTAGATGATCGACATAGCCTCCAACCAAACTAACCCATATACCTTTCTCTTTGGCATTGGCACAGATATGGGCAAAAAGAGTTTCACGTTGACCACGATCGGAAAGTAATGGTTGACGGTTTTTAGTACTCCATACACAGTGTAGAATAATTTTTACATAGCTCATATTGTTTCTTTATTAAGGGGAATTCCTCGGTTAAATCTACTTTACTTGCAAAGGTAATATTATTAAGGACAAATGGTACTATATATAAAATAAATGTGGCTGAAGCCAAAAGATTGACAGCTTACAAACCGTCAGCAGAAGCACAATGTCATTAAGTTAAGCAAGAAAGCAATGATAATGACAGACTTAGTTGCAGGTTTATTTGCCGTCAGTTTTAACTCAATGTCATCAATTTAAGAAAAAATACCCTTAAAACGAAAAAAGCCATTGGAAATATCAAAGAAAGAATTACTTTAAAGTTACCACACAACAAGTAATCCATGATCTATGATACAACCA
>NZ_JAMOKT010000094.1:0-21886 GCF_023656795.1 Parabacteroides caeci | reverse complement strand
TGTCGTCCTGCAAGGGACGGCCGAGATAGGGAGGACGCATTTAACCCGGCTGTTGGATAACGGCTGGTTGCAGGAAGTAATGAAAGGCTGGTATATTGCGGCCAGGCCGGGAACAGAGGGGGATACGACGGTCTGGTACACCTCATTCTGGTATTTTATTGCGAAATATGCGGCCGTCCGGCTGGGGGAACGGTGGTGTTTGACGGCCGACCAGTCGTTGGATCTGTATTCGGGGAAAACGACCGTGCCCGTACAGGTGGTTATCAAATCGCCGAAAGGCCATAACAACACGCAAAAGCTGATGTATGATACCTCGCTTTTGGTGTTTCAAAGCGAGATCCCGGATCAGGTATATAAAGAGCCGGAATACGGCCTTAATCTCTATCCGCTTGCCGAAGCCCTGGTATATACCACGCCGAGATATTTCCAGGTGGAGAAGATCGCAGCCCGCACCTGCCTGGCCATGATACGGGACGCTGCCGATATATTAAAGGTACTGACGAAAAACGGGGCTTCGCTTCGTGCCGGAAGAATAGCCGGGGCGTTCCGGAACATCGGGAACAGCGAAATCGCCGACAGCATCGTTTCCACGATGCGGGGGTTCGGGTATGACGTGAGAGAAGAAGATCCGTTCGAGGATCAGCCACGAACGCCCCTTGTTTATGAGGTGTCGCCTTACGTCACACGCTTGCGCCTGATGTGGGAGAACATGAGGGATAAGGTTGTAGAACTGTTTCCCGAAGCCCCTGGAAAGATTGATGACGTGGAGGGGTATTTGAGATCCGTCGATGAAAAGTATTCGGAGGACGCTTATCATTCTCTCTCGATCGAGGGATATAGGGTTTCCCCGGAACTGATCGAGAAAGTGCGTGTCGGGAACTGGAAGCCGGAGGAAGAAGATAAGGAGCATAAAAACGCACTGGTGGCACGTGGGTATTACCAGGCGTTCCAGGCTGTCAGGGGGACGATCGCCGATATACTGAAAGGAAAGAACGCAGGGGAAGCGGTAAGGGCGGATCATCCGGTCTGGTATATGCAGATGTGGATGCCGTTCGTTACGGTGGGGATCTTGCAAAGGGAGGATCTTGTGGGTTATCGTACCGGGCAGGTCTATATACGGGGATCGCAACATATCCCGTTGAACCCGAAAGCGGTCAGGGACGCTATGCCCGTCCTTTTCGATCTCTTGAAGAATGAGCCGCACCCGGCGGTAAGGGCTGTCTTGGGACACTTCTTTTTCGTGTATATTCACCCCTATATGGACGGGAACGGGAGAATGGGACGGTTCGTCTTGAACGCCATGCTTGCGTCTGGAGGCTATAACTGGACGGTTGTTCCGGTGGAGCGTAGAAAAGAATATATGAAAGCGTTGGAAAAGGCCAGCGTGGAGGGGGATATTTCGGAGTTTACGAAAGTAATCGCATCATTGGTCAAGTAATGATATTTATAATAATGACAATATGAAATCAACGGAATATATCGAATGGGATAAACTGGAGCAGATCCCGTTCTGCCTTTGCCGGATCGCGGAGGATGAAGAAAACCAGGAAATAGATGTTTATTATCTGGATAAACGGGTTTGCCATGATTACGATCATGTGGGGCATTATTTTCGTACTGCGATAATCATGTTTAGAAGGATCAGGAACATAACGGCCGATTGGGTGAACCTCAAAAACCTTTGGTTGCTAAGGGACTGTATCAGGGAGAATTTTAATCATGGCCTGGAGGTGGACGATCTGATCTTCGGGGAAACATTCGACGGTGAGGATCCGGAAACTATAAAGCCGCTAACCAAAGAACGGCTGTTCAAGATTAAAAAGGTGATTCAGGAAAAAGATCCATACGCTACCGTATAGGGGGGGAGTATATAAAAACAAAACCCTGGAGTTTGTCTTGCGACAGGGACAACAGGGGATTACTACGCAAATATAGGGAGTATATCTCGTTTATACAAGGATTTTATGGCTTTTCTGGATTGATTTTAAAAAGAATAGAGGCTTGTTCCCTGGAATGTAGTATTTACTACTTTTAGTATTTTAGTATATTAGTACGCTTTTCTTTTGGAGGATTTGGGCGTTCCCGTAAACGGTCGGGCTTTCCGCCTCCAAGTCCTCGCCTAAAGGCTGTGGGCTTTCCACTGCAATCCCTAACGCATGAATACACCCACCCACCCGATTAAGGTAGGCTATTTCCGGATAGAGCCGTTCGGTGAAGCCAGCCGGATAAAAGCCGCCTGACTTTTCACTGATCGGCACAATCCGGAAAGGAGTACCCGGAATGATCCTTGCCCGGCTGATGAGCGCAGGCACTCGTCGGCTGGGCAAGGAACATTCCTTGTCGGGCACTCCGGTAGCCGATTGTCGAACCCGGTTTTAAACCCCCTTTCAGGGGAGAGAGGTATTTTAGTTTTTCCGGCGTGGCCGCCTTGCGTTTACCTTGAGTTCCGAGGGGTTTTTGTCTGCAAAGGTCAAACGGCTTTTTCCATATCCCAAGTTGAGCCGCAAGCGGCTTTTAGAAAAAATCTCCAGCCTGGCTAAAGCCAGGTAGTATTTTTCCTAAAAAACTTGTGCTATGGAAAAAACCGTTTGGGGTGTTCTCATACAAAAACCCCTCGGAACTCAAGGTAAACGCAAGACGACCACACCGACAGCCCCGAAAAACCAAAATGGGGTTGTCTTGATACAAAAACATCGGAATCTTAGGCATCCGCAAGATTTGGGGGGGGGAGGGTGCGAGGTGGGGAGTTTACTATCGGAAAAAATCAGGTAGTAAATACTAAATTTAGTATATACTAAAATACTACTTTTGCATATAATTGTCTGATAAATAGTTAGTTAAATGTTGTTTAAATGCTTGCATATCTCAAATAAAAGTGCTATCTTAGAGGTATAGAAAAAGAGATAACAACCTTTAGAACTGGCTCACCCACCAGGATAAAGAACGGGGGACGTAGTTATGAAAACTGATTATTTCGACAAGGCAGCGCAACAGTTTGCAAATTTGATGATCGAGAAGATCCAGCAGGTAGAGGACAATTGGCAAAAGCCCTGGATCACCATTGCGGCGAATACACGCAATTTCTTTCCGCAGAACCTTACAGGACGCAGGTACGCCGGAGGCAACGCCTTTTTACTTCTTTTCCTTTGCGAGAAATTCCAGTACCAGACACCCGTATTTATGACATTCAACCAGGCGAAAGAGGCCGGGATCTCCGTGCTGAAAGGATCGAAATCGTTTCCGGTCTATTACTTCCTTTTCTACGTGTACCACAAGGAAACACGCAAGAAAATAACCTTTGAGGAATACAAGGCGTTAAGCCGGGAGCAGCAACAGGAATACAACGTTATACCGACCTATAAATATTACTCGGTCTTTAACCTGGATCAGACCAATTTTTCGGACGTGAGGCCGGAAGAATGGGAAGCGTTAAGGGAGAAGTTCAGAGGGGGACAGGCAGAGCAGCCCGACGGGACAACCGGAGAGGCGCACCCCGAAATAGACGCCATGCTGGAGGCGAAAAGCTGGTTTTGCCCGATACGGGAGCAGCAAGGCGACAGGGCTTTCTATTCTCCTTTAGCCGATTATATCGTAGTGCCGCTTCGCTCGCAGTTCGTCGATATGCAGAGCTTTTACGAAACGCTTCTGCATGAAATGGGACATTCCACGGGACACCCCACCCGATTGAACCGGGATCTTGCGCACCCGTTCGGATCAGAGGAATACGGCAAGGAGGAATTAACGGCCGAGTTCGCCGCAGCCCTGGCAGGAATGTTTTTCGGGATAGCCGAACATATACGCACTGAAAACGCAGCTTATCTGAAAAGCTGGATAAAGGCGATCCGGGAAGAACCCAAGTTCATTTTAAACGTACTGGCCGACGCTATGAAAATTGTCAAGATGATAGCCGGGAAACTGAATATCTCCGTAGAAAGCGAGGAAACGGCCGCAGATGAAGCGGAACAGGTGGCATGATACAAGGAAGATCCCCCGAAAGGGGGACAGCCTTTCGGGGTGAGTTCTTTTTGGCACTCGCCCCAAAAAGAACCAAAAAACGCTTTGCCGCTACACTCCGTTTCGCTTTCATAGCTCTGATAATGCGTTTTTTGATTGGATAGATATATATTTGTAGATAAAATAATGTAATATGAACAAACCGAAGATTATACAGATTATTGATGTTGTTTCCAATGCGATAGCCGGAAACCGTATCGACGAGGATTTTATAAAGAGTTGTATTTACGGAAAAGTGAATGCGGAACTGTATGCGCATCTTTTAGGCAAATACAGGGGGTATGACGGGGATTTCTTTCAGTTTTATTTGGGGACGGACGATCAGATAAACCGGGCTTTGCTGGAGAACCTGGGGATTAAGGTCGAACCCGACAAATATCCGGACTATAATAGCCGGATTGTTGCGCAGGTCGTCCAGGGAAAGAAAAGGTTTGATATTTATCCTTTCGAGGTGGAAGCCTTTAACAGATATGCCATGTTTGGCAATAATAATGCGCTTTCATGCCTGAAAGGGATTTCCCCGACAGCCGGGCAGACCGTCCGGGAAAACGGTATTAACGAGTATGGAAACGCCTTGAATTGGTCGCTGTTCTGGATAAAGGCAAATCCGGAGGACAAAGCCCTGTTAGTGGATCACGTTTTGAATATCCCCGAACGATGATAGCGGAATATTTCATTTACCGGAGAAAGGGGGATAAAGAGCCGTTTATCTCCCTGGGGGAAATGCCGCAGTATAGGTTAAGGCCGAAACAGAAGTTTACCGGGAAAAAACTTAAAATAGAGGTGATCCGCAGGCTTTCCGGTGTGGAAATCGAGCAGAAGGCCACCACTCCGCAGATAAACGCCTATATCGAGGCGAATATCTATGATACCGATCGTTGGCCGGAGTACCGGAAGTTATACCGACAGGTGGCCGGAGAGGTGGAAACCGTGGCCGACATCTTTACGCTCCAGTATATTTTAGTGGCCGAACTGGAGGATCAGACCAGGACGGGAAAGGACTGCCAGCCGCAGCCGACAGATCCGAAAGACGAGAGGCTGATACACCTAATCCGGTGCGAGCTTATGGGTGAACCCCTGGAAATGTACAAGACGATGATAAACCCGATCATCGCCTTAAAGAAACGTTTCGTTTGATACTACATCTACTAAAAATAGTAGATACTACTTTTAGTATTTTAGTTCGTGCGCTCAATCCTGGGAGAGAAACTAATCGGGATATTCATTGAGTTCCCGGTATGCCTTAGCTAACTCTTCTTTGGTGTGACGTTTGAACTTTTTACGGCTTATGATGAAAGGCAACCTCTGATCCATTTCATTCTCGTACTCGTCCAGGAGATGTTTACCCCTTCCGGTAAGGACGACATGGGTACGGTCGTCGGAAAAGTGGATCTCTTTTAAATCTTCCATTGTATCTAATATACGGAGGATGATTTTCTCGTAAATGGGGGTACGCAGTAACGGGTGTGCGAGCATGGGGGAATTGTATTTTATATCGAAATTCTCGATGATCTCCGTCTGCACTTCCTCTATATGCTTGGGAAGTGCTTTTCCCAGCGTGTAGTAAACAGCTATCTGAAAGTCTTTGTAATTTGGAAACATGGGCGTATATGGTTTATTGGGAACGTGGATATTTTTAATATTTCCGTTCCGGGATTCTTCGGCCGAAAGATAAAAAAATCTCTCGAATAATCTTTGGGATAGATGCGCTTTTTTTAGTAAATACTAAAAATAGTATTTTTGTAATGCGCATTACAGTAGTGTATTTTGTAAACGTAACGTGTACTTATTCAAGTATTTTAGTAAAATGGGTATCTTTTATATCCGGTTATACTAATATTAGTATTTTAGTATTTTTGTAATGTACATTACAAAAATATCCGTATCTTTGCATTCAGATTGAAAAACAAAAGGCTTATGATAACGACGATCCAGTTTAAGACGTTGGACGACTTGTATCAGTTTTACAACGACGCAATTTTTAACGGTGAGCTTTCGGAATGTATCGTGAATATGTCCCGTCACGGTGGGGCGTTCGGCTTTTTCGCCGCCAACCGTTGGAGAGGGGACGGGCAGGAAAAAAAGGTCGTTCACGAGATCAGCATCAACCCCGATTTTATGAACCGGGAAGATCGGGACTGGCATTCTACCCTGGTACATGAAATGTGCCATTTGTGGCAGGAGGATTTCGGCAGGCCGAGCCGGGGAGGGTATCATAATTCGCAATGGGCTGACAAGATGATCCAGGTCGGACTGATGCCGTCCGACACCGGGGAGGCCGGAGGCAAAAGGACAGGCCAGAGCATTACGCATTATATCATTCCGGGAGGGAAGTTCGAGCAGGTTTTCAATACGCTAAGCCGGGAGGATCTGCAAAACTTGCGGCTTAGGTACAAGCCGACTTTGGCGGCTGTACCTACCCGGCCGATCCGCATCGCCGGAGGCGACGGGGACGAAACGGAAGAACCGGAAGATCCGGACGAGGGGGAGAGCAAAAGCGGAAAGCGGAAGAAATACACCTGTGGGTGCGGCTGTAACGTGTGGGGAAAATCCGGGCTGGTGTTAAGGTGCGGACTGTGCGACACTGATTTTACGGAACAATAGGAAACAGTGCAAAGGTCAGAAGCCCCCAGTAAAAAACCCGCCGGAGGCAGATTTCAAGCATACTCGTTTTACTAAAATACTAAGATTAGTATAGACTTATCTTAGTATTTTAGTATTATTGTAATGTGCATTACAATATAGGGGTATATGAAAAAGTGGGGATGTCGTAATACGTCAATTCGCCCCACTTTTAAGGCTTGACGTGCAATAGCCGTCAGCCCCCAGACGGACGGGAACCACCCCGGCCGCACACAAATATAGAAAATCTTCTGGATTTAACCAAACAGGTCGGGATCTTTCTTTTTCCCCCTGGCCTTGATACCGAAATCCTCACGCAGCATCTTTGCCAGTGAATTTTGTGCGTGGGCTGTACTCATTTCACCGCTGCAAACCTTATCGTCGTAATATGCACAACGGTCGTACACGTCTTTCAGCCGTCCGCTTTCCAGGATCTTGTCGAGTGCCCTTACCGGGGTGTTGTCGCTCGGATAGCTTAAAGCACCGTAAACCCAACGGTAAACGAACGAGTATTGTTGTTGCTGGTCGCCTCGTAGTTCTTGGGGATTTCTCGCATGGATGAACAGGATAATCGTGTCGGCTTTCGGTTTTTGCCCCTTTTTAGGCGTTTTGCAGATGAATTTGTAATCGAACCATACATCGGCCTCGCTTTCCTTGATTCGTGTCTGTGCAGGCCTTAAAACCTTTTGGTCGATCTGTGCGTTCGAGTAGGAGGCCGGGATCTCCAGGTCTTTGCAGAATTGGTCGATCGAGTAATAATACTCCCGTCTGTCCCGTTGGCTGCAAATGATCTTGTAGAGCCGCTTGGTGTAATTGCCCCGGAGGGTTAAGGCGATGTTCTTCCCGTACCTTGTACCGCCGACACCCGTACCGTAGTAGAGCAGGAAAGGGATCGCCCAGGGGTTGAGCGTCAGGGCTACCCGGTTTGTGCCTTTGATGTTGTGTACCGTCGTTATCACCACCCCGAACGTTTCCACCGTCTGGTGGATATTGGGATGCACCCAGCGAAAGGAAAAGTTTTTCCGCATCATGGCGATAGCCTCTTTCAGAACTTTGCTCTTGTTGTTCTTCCCCCCGGCTTCGTCGCATTTGATCTCGACGACAGGCTGGTTAAAGAGGTCTTTAGGCAGTTGTTTTTCCCTGGTCATGTGTTGCTGGATCTGGTCGCTTATCAGCGTCAGGAGGTTTTCTTGCCACTCGGTCACAGAGTACTGGCCGAATGTTACGTTATTCGGCTGGATTAACATTACTTCTTCCTCCGTAGGAGGAATATAGAGGGTGATGTCGTTGGTCGCCATAGGCTTTTTTTTTGAGTTCGGGACAAAGTTAAAGAAATAAAAGATACCGCCAAAAAATACCAAGTATTTTTTATTGTAACCTTTAGTAAAATGGGTATTTATTGGAGGGGGTAATTTTAGTAAAATAAGTATTTTCCCCCTTCGGATTTTAGTAAAATGAGTATTTTAGGTTGTGTTTTTTCACTTATAACGATTTGTATTTCAGTTAATTATAAATGAAAAAACGCTTTCTTACAAAGAACCTCTACAAAGACTATTCTCACAAAGAAGGAAAATTTTAGGGAATCACAGGCTTCAAAAACGGCTGGAAAATGTGCATTTTGAAAACGGAAAATGAGAAACGGAGAAAAAATGAGCGAAGCGTTTCTTTAGTGCGATTTTTCCGCGCGTTAAAATGTGTGAAATTTTGTTTTTGTGTTGTAAAATCTAAGGTGATCGGAACGATTGCCGCCGTTTTACAAATGTACACTTTTTTGGGGGGCGGTGTACATTTGTAATGTGCATTTTGGGGGCTGGGTGTCTGATGTATTGGAGCGAAGCCGTGCGGAGCGTTCCAGGAGCGACGAGCGAAGCAAGGAGAGAGAGAACGACGGTTTACCAAAGTGAGCTAGCAGTCATTGGACTTAGTCCAATGCTGATTTTCTAAATCACTGATATATAACTGTTTACTTGTTTATATGTATGCGAATTGCATACATATTGCATACATTATTTTGATAATTCATTGAATTATAGTATATTGTAGCCGATATTTATGTATGCAAATCCCTATACGTGAAATTATGGCAACAACAAGTAAAGATACGTCTATCCGTATAAAGGAGAGTACAAGGTTTAGGCTTGATATGCTGAAAGGAAACAAATCGCACGATGCGTTCGTGGCCGAAATGTTACTCTATTTTGAAACAACGGGGATCACCCCGCAGTCGAATGTAATGCCGCCGAACATTGCGGCCAAAGAGCAGGCAAGCCGGGTGATCGAAGTTGTCCGGGGCATTGAGAAATCCACTAACGTAAGGCTGAAAAACATCGAACAACTCCTTTTGTCGCTTGTCGGGGAAGTGAAAACGCCGGGGGACAATCCGGACGAATATATGCACATCTCACAGGTACAGGAACTTTTGGAGCATTCCAAGCAACTGGAACAGGAAGCCAGGGAAAACCGGGAGAAGGCCGGGAAACTGCAAACGGATCTCGAAATAGCCCGGCAGGAGAAAGGAACTCCGGCCGTCGGATGCAATACGCACAAGATCCTGGAGATCGTGGAGCGTATCGACGAGGTGAAGAAGATACCGACATTCAACGATACGGTTTATGAGATAGACCGTAATACGCTGGATATGTGGGTGAAAAGGTTAAAGGACGAACTAAAGAGATAAGCCTATGTTTGCCAAAGTACACCCGGCCGAGGACGTGAAAAGCGGAAATACGGGAAGCTGTCACGACCTGGTGCGTTATCTGGAAAAGGAAACGGGGGAGGGACAGCGTTTTTTCTCCCATACGGAGCAGGATATTTCACCCGAACGGGTAATTATGGATATAGACGGGAACAAAAAGGCGTTAGGGGCTAACGACGCTAAATTCTTCATGCTTTCGCTCAATCCGTCGCAGTCGGAACAAATGCACCTTATCGGCCGGAAAGTGGACGATTTAAAGGAACTTACACCACAGGAGAAAAAAGAGGTTTTCCAAAAGCTGGAGGCGTTCACCCGTTCGGCTATGGATGAATACGCCTTGAACTTCGGACGGGACAATATTAGGGGAGGCCAGGATCTCATGTATTACGCACGTGTGGAAACGGAACGATCCTATCATCCGGAAGATGAAGAGGTGAAACAGGGGATCGCCAGGATCGGAGAGCCTAAACCCGGTCTGAACTTACACGTTCACGTAATCGTTTCACGCAAGAGCCTGGACGGGAAAGTGAAACTTTCTCCGGGGGCTAAATCGGCCGGGAACACCTGGGAACTGGAGGGCAGGGGGACGGTGAAACGGGGTTTTTCACATGAGGGCTGGAAAGTCAGGGTACAGGAATGTTTTAACCGGAAATTCGATTACCAGGCCAAAGAGGGGGAAACTTATGTACGTCCGCAGGTATCGGCCGAGATCGGGAAGATCACGAACCCGGAGCTTAAAAGGATATTGCAGGACGAGCAGTTTACGGCGGCAAACCAGATCGTCGCAGCCATGAGGGAACAAGGTTACACGCACCAGGTAAGGAAGGGGGTGCATTCCTTTTCACGGGAGGGTGAAGTGTTCCAGGTTGAACACAGGCTCTTGAAAGCGTTCGAACAACCTCTGTCAGACGAGCAGCTAAAAAGCATAACGGAACGTTTCGACTTGACAAAGTACGAGGCGAACCCGGCCGGGTACAGGGAGAACGGTTTGCAGGTAAAGGATATAAGTTTCTCGACGTATGTAAAAGATGAAGCACAGAAGGGGGAAAAGGCCTTGAAAGAGGTCGCTTATAAAGTGGTTTATGATGAACAAAACCATACGACGGTATCGTTCGCCACCGTCCGGCAGTTCGCATACGAGCATCAAATAAACCTGGTGAAAAGCGAACCGACGGCCGAAGCCGTCTTGAAGAAGATCAAGAACCCGGAGCTTAAAAACCTGTTGGAGAACTACCGTTTTACGTCCGCTAACCAGATTGTCGTAGCCATGAAAGAACAAGGCTACACGCATAAGGTACGGAAAGGGGTACATTCCTTTTCACGGGAGGGTGAACGGGTGAGCATACGGCACAAGGATCTGAAAAAATTCGCCGATCCGAAACTGGAGAGCCGCCACATGGAGGGCATTATCGAACGGTTTAACCTGTACAAGTACAAGCAGGAGGGCGTGGCCTACCGGGAAAACGGCCTGGAAGCCAAGAATATTTCTTTCCTGACATACCAGAAAGTGCCGATCGAGCCGGAAGAGGATAAAAGCGTGACCGGAAAGCCGGAAACAAAGGAGGAAGCGCAGCAGCCACAGCAGGAAACGCCGGGGAGCGAGGCACATCCGGAAGAAACGGAAAACGAAGCGGAAACGCCCATGCCTGAACCCGATCCGGTGAAATACAGGAAAGAGCTTAAAGAGGTGTCTTATGATGTACTGTTTGATAGGGAAACGAAAACCTATGTGCCGATTTCGGCGATCCGGAAATACGCATACGAGAATGAGATCAATCTGATAGACCGATACAAGCATGGGTACGCAGTCAGGAACGAGGATCTTAGGGAGTGCCTGGCAAATCCCGAATACCGGACGGTAAGGCAGATAAACAAGGCCATGAGGGAGAGGGGATATACGATCGAAAGGGACGAGGCCGGAAACTATACCTACATCAAGGGGGAAAGTTCTTTCTTTATGGAACGCCGGGATTTGCTTGCCTTTACCGGGTACGCCAAAGATACCGGAGGCCGGGAAAGGGGAACGCACCGAAGCGCAGACAAGACGGTCGGGTTTATCGGTGGTAAGGCCAAACAAAAGCTGATAAACGAGATCCTGGGGGATAGCTTCCGGACGGAAAGGATGCTTGTAGGCAACGTGAAAAAGGCCGTCAGCCTTATACAGAACCCGGCTAATATAAAAATGATGCTGATAAAACAGATCGGCAGTTTTCTAAACCCGTTTAAAGAGTTATGATATGATGATGTATATTATTATAGGGATCGCCTGCCTGGTGGGGATCATCGTTGTTGTGCTGTTGCTTCCAAATTCCGGGAAACAGCAGCAAAAAGGACAGAAATACCGTTTTGAACTGTCGGCCGGGGGAGGGAGGAAAATAACCTTTGCCGATCCGTTCGATAATTTCCTGGTCTATGGTGGGGCGAACTCCGGAAAGACCAAAAGCATAGGAAAGCCCTTGTTAAGCCAGTATATACAGGCCGGGTTTGCCGGATTTGTCTATAATTACAAGGATTTCGACCTGGCAAGGACAGCCGTACACCTGGTAAAAAAACATAATTACCCTTATGGGTGCTTCCAGATCAGTTTCACGGATATGGAACGGACGCACCGGACAAATCCGATACGTCCTTCCGTGGTGAAGAATGAAACCTTGTTCTTGCAGCTAATGGATGATATGCTGACCGCCTACCAGGGAAAGGACGGCAAACGGGACGAGTGGTTTAACGGGGCGTTGGGGATATTAAGGGGCGTTTCGATCCGGTTTTATAACGATTATCCGCAGTTTTGCACGATACCCCATATCGTTAATTTCATTTGTTCGGCCGGAACTGTCCGGATAACGTCGTTTCTGGAGGGCAAGCACCAGAGCCGGGTACTGGCCGGGGCATTCCTGGACGCAAAGGACAGCCCCAAGACGCAAAGCAGCTATCTAAGCAGCCTTACCAACAGTCTAAGCACGCTCGCCAACGAAAAAAAGGTGTGTTATGTCCTTTCCGGAAATGATTTCGACTTTAACCTGATAGATCCGGAATGTCCGAAATTGGTTGTCGTATCGAACGCCTATCAGATCGAAAACCTGATTTCCCCGGTTATATCGCTCATGCTTTCCATTTCGTCCCGGCGTTTCACGCTGGCGAACAAAGTGCCGTTCTTCTACTTCCTGGATGAAGCGACCACGTTCCGGATCGCCGATTTCGAGAAACTGCCGTCCGTTCTAAGGGAATACCTTTGCAGTTTCGTTTTCCTCACGCAGTCGGCGGCGAAGATCGAGAAGATATACGGGAAATATGACCGCAGTTCGATAGAATCCAATTTCGGGAACCAGTTCTTTGGCCGGACAAAGGACATAGAGGCCTTGAAAAGCTACCCGCTTGTTTTTGGAAAAGAGGAGAGGCAGAGGGTTTCAAAGACCACCGGAAGCAGCCGGGGAGGGGAGAACCGCAGCCGTACAGTTTCCACGCAGAAAGAGGAAATATACGACACGAATTTCTTTACCAGCCTGAAATCGGGCGAGTTCGTGGGGAGTGCGGCACATTCCAACATGAGGAACTTTCATTTGAGGTTTGAAATGTACGAGGACAAGGAAGATCCGCTTCTGATCGTGCATCCCGTACTGGCCTCGGATATAGAGGAAAATTACCAGCAGATCATAAGGGATATACAAGGCATTGAATAACAAGGGAAGTGTGGCGACATTCTACAAAGTGTGGGACAACTCCACACTTTTTTGTGGAATATAAAAAAGGGGTAAAATTATAAAAGTTTGATAATTAGTGTATTTATTAAAACAGTAGTGTATTATGTCAAATTGGAATGGATTTTGTACAATATAATTGTATAAATACACTCCAGTTTGAAACTCCAGTGCAATAGCAAAGGTTGTTTTTGGATTGGCCGGATAAGAATTTATTTACTTAAATACTTAAAAATAAACTCCTTATGAAAACGCCTTTGTTTATCTTGCTCCAGGCTACTGGAGGTATCAGAAATGAAGTAAACACATTCCTTAGTGATTATGCCGTTCCGGTGATCGCCATGCTCCTGATCGTGGGAGTGGGGATCGGTGTGGTGATGAATTATGATAAGATTATAGACCGGGACGGACAGGGAACAAGAAAAGAGGGTATTGTAAACTTACTCTGGGTAGTTGGTTACATCATCATCGGGCTTGCGATCATTGCAGCCGTTATCGCACTTATCAATAGCAAACTTAAAATGTCCCTCTAATGGACTTCCAGGTTAGAAAGGGGCTGGAAACACCCCTGAAAGTGCATGGAATGAGAACGAAGTTTTTTTGCATCTATTGTATTATCCTGGCTGTGATTGTTCTTTTTGTCGTGGGCTTCCTGACAAGTGCCATGAGTGGGGAGGGATCTTTTTTGGCCTTTATCGTTTCGCTGGTGGCCGGGGCGTTCGCCTCTGTGGTCTTGCGGATTGTCTTTATCAACCTTTCCATGCAGCGCAAGTTCGGCAAGTTCAAAAGACAGGTATTTGTCATATCGAATAAGGATCTGTTAAACAGCCTGTAAACACTCTTTTTATGAAAATATCGGCAGCGCAAGCGTACTGTATCTTGGATACGGTAGGATCTTCCATACTTACCAAATCCGGCGAAATATCCGTTTCCTACCTGTTGGAATTGCCGGAGGCCTATTCGCTGGATCGCTCGGATCTGGAGGAAAGGCATAACGAGTTATTCCGGGCTTTCCAGTATGTCCGAACCGGGTTTATACATAAGCAGGACGTGTTTTTACGCAGGAAATTCAAGCCGGAATATGTGATCGAGGGGGAGGGCTATATACAGACGGCCGAAAGGAAGTATTTCGACGGACGGGAATACCTGCATCACTTCTGCATATTGTCCTTTACGCTTTCGGGACTGCAAAGCCTTGAAAAAGCGTACCAGGCCAACCCGTTGGCGTATAGCGAGAAACTGGCGAAGGCAGACCGGGACAGGCTGGCCGAGTTTCTGGAATCGGTGGAGAGTGCAGTTTCCATTATCCGGAATATCCGTGGCACGCAGATCCGGCCGTTGAACGTGGCCGAGGTGAAACAGCACCTTTTTCGGTACGTGAACGGTTTCCATGACGACGAGGGACTAAGGGATATACAGTGTTCCGATATGATAAGGATCGGGCAGAAGAAAGGGATATTCTTTGCCGTTTGTGATGAAAGGTATCTGCCCGACAGGATGAAAGTATATGTTACGGACAGCACTTTGCAGGAGGCAAACAGCCAGCTTTATATGTCGATGCTGGAAAGGATCGGCGTTCATGTGCCCTGTTCCCATGTGGTAAACCAGATATGGAAATTCGCCGGGGGAAGCTACCGGGAGGAACTGGCCGAGAGGGTGAAGCTGTTCGGCCGTTACCGGGAGTTTGACAAGGCCATAAAAAGCCGTTATGACGGCCTGGCCTCGTATGAGCAGGAGATCATCAACGAGGAAAACGTGCTTTGCAAAACGCACCTGAACGTGTTGCTGTTGGAGGATGACGAAACGATCCTGAACCGACAGACGGAACAGGTAAAAATGATTTTCACGAACGCCGGGTTTAAATATTACATTCCAAGTTACGAGGGGCTTTATAATATCTTTATAGGCTCGATCATCGGCCGGGAAAACAACCTGAATCCGGACTACCTGTTTCTTTCGGATCTGCATTCGTCGCTCTGCATGGGGATCAATTACTCTACGTTCCGCAGCGACAAGGAGGGGATCTTGTTTAACGAACGGCTGTATCAAACACCGATTCGAAAGGACGTTTGGGACGCAGATAAGAAACGCATTCCGGCACGTAACATGATTATCGTCGCATCGACGGGTGGGGGAAAGTCGGTTACGTCGTTGAACATCATCCAGCAGAACATCGAGCAGAATTATAAACAGATCGTCGTCGAGTTCGGAAAGAGCTTTTACCAGCTTTCGCAGTTGTACCCGGACAGGTCGCTGCATATTGATTATGACGGCAGCAGCCCGTTGGGGATCAATCCGTTCTATACGGCCGGGAAGCAGCCGGACAACGAGAAGATAAAGACGCTTGTAAACCTGGTGCTTAAATTCTGGCGGTCTAAGGCGATCATGGAGGACACGAAACAAGTTGTTTCGCTGACAAAGATCATTTGCCGTTACTACGAGGATATTCCCGACGGCCATTGTTTCCCGGACTTTTACAGGTACGTCCAAAGAGAGGGGAAAAAACTGTATGAGCGTTTGAATATCCTGCCGGAATACTTCGATATAGACAGCTTCCTGCACGTGTGTTCGGAATTTATGCCGGGGGGATTTTATGAGAACGTGTGCAAGCCGTCCCCACTGGAGAACGATATGCAGAACCGGGATTTTATCGTCTTTGAACTGACGAAGATAAAGAAAGATCCGTTCCTGATTTCCGTCATTATGACAATCCTTTTCGATACGATAGAGAACAAGATCCTTTCGGATCGTTCCGTCAGGGGGATGCTGATCTTTGACGAGTACGCAGAAAGCCAGTCTATAAAGGACACCTTTTCAGGTGCGGACATACATTCGACGGTGGCGTTCTGTTACCAGAAACTCCGCAAGGAAAACGGGGCGGTGGGTACGATCGTCCAGTCATTGGCGCAGCTTCCCGATAACGAGTACACGAAAGGCATTATCGCCAATACGCAACTCTTATACGTGCTTCCGGCCAACGAGATCGTTTACGACCAGACGGTAGAGGCGTTCCATATCAAGAACCGGAGCCACGTAAACCTGATGAAGTCGATCCGTAACGACTTTTCAGGGGTACGGCCGTATTCGGAGATATTCATCCGGTTTATGGATAGTTATGCAACGGTGGTACGCCTGGAGCTTTCACCGGAAAAATTGCTTGCGTTCCAGACCGACGGCGAGAAATGGAACAAATTGCAGGAGATTTACAAGGAGGCCGGAAGCATGGAAACGGCCATAGAGAAGTATAAACAATTAAAACAGAAAAGTTATGAAACGGAAATGTCTATGTAGTTTGCTTGTGATGATGTGCTTTTACTGTACGGCGTTCGGCCAGTGGGTGGTGTCCGATCCGGCCTTGACGCAGCTATCGCAGATAACCTGGGCGAAAGAACTTAAACAGGCATACGAACAGTTTCAAGTGCTGGGGGAATCCAGGGACATATTGACTAAGAGCCTGGATCTGTACCGGCAGGTGAACGGGGTTATCAAAAACTCCAAAATGGTGTTGCAGGTGCTTTCCATGCAGGGGGAAATGTTGGAACTGGCGGCGAAAGAGTGCACCCGGTCGGACGTGTTTACCGGACAGGAGGCATACGGGGAATATACGAACGTGCTGAACAAGATCATGGAGGAAAGCGTGCTTTCCTTTGACCTGATCCGGACGATCATATCGCCCTCGGTGAGCATGACCGACGGGGAGAGGATAAAGATTATCGTGGATCTGGATAACAAGCTGAAAGAGAACCGGGACAAGATGCTCGACGAGAGAGCGAGGTTTAATACGGTCAATGACGCTATAAAGCGGATCGCAGCCCTGAAATCAACAGCCAAGAAGTGAGCCTATGGAAGTGATCGACAATGTGATTAGCGCATACGAGGCCGTCAAGATGAACGGCGTCAGCCAGGGGATCATCGCCCTTTGTTCCTTTATCGCCGTTATCATCGTGATACAAAAGTTCGTGACGGCCTGGAAAGAGGCCTTTAGCGAGGGGGACAAGCCCGTCGATATGAAACAGTTCTTCAAACTGTTCTATGTCTATATTTATGTGTTCGCCATTATCATGGTCGCACCGTTCGCCTTTACGATCGTGGAAACGGCACTTGGGAATATTCAGAACGAATTGATAAGCCGTTATCAGGAGGACGTGGATCTAAGCATTGACGAGGCGATCGCAACCTTTACAAAGGACTATATCGAGGACGTACAAAGGCGGCATAACTGGGTAGGGCAGCAGATTCAGGAGGTTATCATGCTGCCGTTCAATATTGCGGCTTATACGATACTCCTGTACGCAACGAAATATATATTTTTCTTCTTTGCGTCAGCCCGGTATCTGTATCTTATACTCCTGGAAATCGTCACGCCGATAGCCGTAATACTCTACATGGACGAGAAAACGAGGCATTATACGCACGCATACCTGAAAAACCTGTTTGTCTGTTACATGACGATCCCGGCGTTCCTGATAGCCAACGCCCTGGGGTCTATCATTGCGGAGAATATCATGCACATGTGCGGACAGAACAAATATACCATGCTGGGACTTCTTTTCGCTTTCGTGTTCAAACTTTTCCTGTTTGCCAAAAGCGTGAAATTTTGTCGTGAACTGTTTTAAATCCTGATCTTATGAATAAAGACGATATACTGAAAGATTTTGATACACTGGCCGAGGCCAAGCGCAAAGGAGCGGTAAACTTAAAATTGTGCCTGGGCTTTGCCCTGGTGGTGGTTGTCCTGGTGCTGGCCTGGGGACTGGTGGTGAATTTTACGGCACTGGATAAGGTGGTCGTGGTGGAGCGATCCGGCGAGTACCTGAAAACGCACGCCGAGGATAGCGAGGCTCTGTTTCTTGCCCTGGTGAAAAAGACGTGCGCCGAGGCGACCGGGTACGCTAACAGCTTCGATCGCCTGAACCTGAAAAAAAATCAGGCGCACGCCGCTTTTTATGTCAATAAGAACGATCTGAACGCCGTGTTCTCAAAGTATTATAATGATAAGGCCTATTTTGATGCGGTGCAGAACGGGGCGGTCTATAAATGCGAGATAGACAGCATCCAGACGATCGCCGGGGACAATGAGCCGTACAAGGTGGCTTTCACTTCCACCCTGACGATTTACGGCGTTTCGGGGCAGAAGCTAAGGTTTCTTATCAGGACGAAAGGGGAGATCGTGAGAACCACGCCGCAATTTCCGGAAAACGTGACGGGATTTTTCTTTAACCAGTTTATACAGCAGATTGTCCGGATAGAACAAGAACCTGAAAAAAAGTAACACTATGGATAAGGCCACGAAAACAAAAATAATCCTGTTCGCATCCCTGGGGATCTTCGTGCTGGTGGTGCTGGCCGTTACGCTGGCACTGACCGGGAAAGGGGACAACCGGGAAGAGGACGGGAGCGTGAACACTTCGCTTAGGGCACAGCAGCAAAGCGATTTTACCCTGGACGATATGATGAATACGGACGGACGGCCGGAGTACGAGAATTTTACCGATGAAGTGTACCGGGAACGTTCGGGAGCTATGTACCGGGAAGATCCGGAAGTGATAGCCTTGCAGGAACAGTTAAGGCAGAACCAGAGAGCCGACAGTCTGAAAGCGGCCGCAGCCATGAAACGGAGAACGGCGAAAGCCCGGCCGAAAAAGGAAACGCCGAAGAAGGAAGAGCCTGAAAGGACAGTAGGACGTTTCTTTTCGGGGGAAGAACCGGAGAACAAGGGGAACACGATAGAGGCCATTGTGTCGGGCGACCAGAAGATCACGAACGGGAGCGTGATAAAACTTGTCACGCTCCAGGAAATGCAACTGCCCGGCGGCATGGTGATTAACAAGGGGACGGCCGTTTTCGGGGTGGTGAAGCTCGCACAGGACAGGATCAATATAACGGTTGAATCCGTCCGGATCGGGAACAGCATCTATGAGATGCAAAAGACCGTGTACGACAGGGACGGACTGCCCGGTATATATGTACCCTTGAACATCAAGGCGGAAGCGACAAAGGAGGCGGCCGACGAGGTGGTTAGCGATATGAACGTTACCTCTTACGGGACGGACGTCCTAAGTACGGGGGTTAATGCGGTGAGCAATGCGGCAAAGAGCGTGTTCCGGAAGAAGAACAACCAGGTCGTTGTCACCGTGAAGTCGAACTATAAACTATATCTGAAATGAAAGCTATTTGTTCTTTTATCCTGGCGTTGGCCGTTTCCTCGGCCGGGGCGCAGATCCGCCCGGTGGAAAGCCTGCCTATCGCAGTGAATTATTCCAAGACGATACATCTTGTATTCCCCTCGGCCGTGAAGTATAACCAGGCCGTTACGGACTTCGTGGCCGTCGATAACCCGGAGAGCGTGCCTAATATCTTGCGCATAAAGGCCAACCGGAAAAGTTTCAGCAAGCAGACGACCGTCAGCGTGGCGACCGAGGGAGGTTTTTTCTATTCGTTTAACGTGGCCTATGCCGACAGCCTGGAGCATACGAACTATTTCCTGCCCGATATGTCGAGCATACGGCCGGACACTATCTATCTGAATGAGGTGTCGCAAACGCACCTGATCGCACCGGAAAAGGTGATTTATATAGATTACGGCGATACCTGCATACAGGTAAGCAAGGCCGAGAATACCGAGAATATCGTGCGAATGATCGCAGCCACGGGAAAGGTGGAGGAATTTCCCAGGCAGACAAACGTGTCGCTGGCGACCGAAGGGGGGAAGTTCTACACGTTCAACGTGGATTATCGGCAGGAGCCGGAGGCGTTCGTCTATGAGATAGGGGAGAAACGGCCGGAGAAAAAGGCGAACGTGATCCTGACCGACAACATTATCCCGGCCGGGGAAAGGGATCAGGTCATGAGCCGGGTGTATAACGCAAAAAGGGGGATATTCAACAAGGGGATCGTTCGCAACAAGATCGTTTTCTCCGTGAACAACCTGCATATATATGATAACTTGCTCCTGTTTACCTTTGAGATCGAGAACAAAAGCAAACTGCCTTATGATATAGATTATATCCGGTATTACATCATCGACAAGAAAACGGCCAAGCTGACCGCATCCCAGGAAGTGGATCAGCAGGCTTTGTTCTCGGAGAATTATTCGCCCAGGATAGAGGGGAACGGCCGGATGAAATACGTGATCGCTTTCGATAAGTTCACCATTCCGGACGAGAAAGTTTTCCGTATCGAGATTAACGAGAAGAACGGAGGCCGTCACGTTCTTTTTGACCTGGAGAACAGCGACATCGTGAATGTGGAGGATATTTAGCCTTGCGATCCTTGCGCTGATCCCTGTCGGCCGGGTGGGGGCGCAGGACAAACGTTCGCTGATCGTGGAGGTGTTGCAGACCGCAGGGGATTACGGGGACATCGCCCCGGTGTGGGGGATCGTCCAAAAGGACGGGGATATTTACCGTTTCGTCCCCTCTGTCGCACCCCTGAAAGAGAAATACCGGATCTCCGACCGTTACGGCTACCGGACGCATCCGATAAGCGGTGAAAGGCAGTTTCACGCAGGCCTGGATATGGCGGCGGTGTATGCGGCTACCGTACACGCCGCAGCCAGTGGGACGGTGACGTTCGCAGGTGAAACACCCGGATATGGGAAAACGGTAGTCGTTACGCACCGTTTCGGATTTCAGACCAGATACGCACACCTGACACTCATTTACACCCGGAAAGGTGCGGAGGTGGAAAAGGGGGACGTGATCGGGTTCGTGGGAAGCACCGGGATAAGTACCGGGAATCATTTGCATTATGAGGTGATAAAAAACCAAAAGAGAATAAACCCTTTAAATTTCATTTATGGAACTAAGTAATGAATTGAAAGTAGAAAGGATCAGGCTAAGCCTGACGGCGAAAAGCGTTGCCGAGGAAATGGGGATCAGCCGCCAGCAGCTTTGCAACATCGAGCAGTCGGAAACCGCCCCCGTGGTGGTGAAATACATCGCTTTTCTAAGGAGCAAAGGGGTGGATCTGAACGCTCTGTTTGACCGTATTATCGTGAACAAATAAAATAAATCGTATGAGAAAATTAGTTACCGCCTTGTGCGCTTTGGTCTTTTTGTCGTCTTGCGACGACGAACTGAAACTTGTCAGCCGGGATTTTTCCGTGACGCTGAAAAGTATAGACGGCAATACGGCCGTAGTGGGGAAGCCCGTTAATTGCACCCTTACGATCTCGGATCTCGATCCGGACAACGGGGATCAGATATTGACACGCTTTGAGGTCAGGGACGGGGACGGCGTTATCCTGGTGGATAACAACGAATACAGCCCCGGAGAAACGTTTGAATATGATTTCAAGGCAAACAATCGGCTGGATTTCGATTTTATCCCGGCAACCGAGGGAGAGGCGTATATCGTCATGGGGGTAGCCAGCGAACTGGTGACACGATCCGACAGCATCAAGCTGAAAGTTTCCAGCCCGGAGATAAACATACGTTTCCAGAACGTGCCGGATCTTATGCTGGTATCGGAGGAAGCGGAATTTTATTTGCAGCTTGATACGGAACTTTACGGGGTGAAAGCGTCGGCCAGGTTCGTAAAGGGAAGCGGCCGGGTGTATATTTCCGGGTATGATGCGACAAGGGGCGAGGGCGTGGCACTGGAAAAAAACAACCTGGTGACGTTCCGGCCGGATGCGACCGGGCAGGCGGTGATCGAGTTTACCGTTTCAAGCCGTTACGGTCTGCCAGTGAAAGAGAATGTAACGATACAAGTAAATCAATGAGGTTATGAGAAAAATTGCCGTATTATCGCTCTTTTTGTGCCTGGTGGCCGTGTGCAGGGCACAATATATCGGAAGCCAGTATATGAACGTGAAGCTGGGCTATATCGTGGATGAAAGTCAGGTGCAGGGGACGTT
>NZ_JAMOKT010000093.1:0-21943 GCF_023656795.1 Parabacteroides caeci | reverse complement strand
AGCTATATCGTTATTAGTTAATAATGAATTTGATACAATACAAAGTTAACTAAAATGGTATAGCTTTTGTAGTGCTATCTCGTGCTATCCGTCTTTTCCGATTTTAAACATAGGAACTATTTTATATGATTATCCGATAGAACCGCCTTCCGCCCAATCGGAGGCAGTCGATTGTGTCACTATAATTTCATTTTCATATACGGTGATCAGCAGGTCGAATTCCTGCTCCATGTTCCGGTCCATATCCATCGGGAGTTTGGAGAAAAAGAGGTGGAGATCGAGATCGCCGATGACTTGTTCGCCATCGCGCCAAAGGCTCCACAGCTCGTGAGTGCCGGCCGTATAACGATAGGTGACGAATTCGCCGGTCACTTCGTAGTCGTAGTTCATGGCGGCCCGTGTTTCGTGATAGGTTATTGTTTTTCCGCTCCGGGGAATCGTATAACTGCCATTGCCCGAGGGGACGGTCTGTTCTGTTCCTCCGGTAAAGTCGTAAAGGGCGGGGATGCCTTTCAGGCGCATCCGCCAGGTACCGTCGAGCGGAGGTTTTTCTGCGGTACGCCACTGTACGGTGATGTTGAGGGCGGCGTGGGCATGCGACAGGTAGACGCGCTGACGTTCCGTAATCCCGTCTTTCAGGGTGAAGGAGGATGTGCCGTAATAGAGCCGTGCCGTGTTGCCGCGGTATCCGGGAGGTACTCCGGAAGTGATGGCGCTCAGTGTCATTTCGTTCATATTATAATCGCTTTTAGTTGTTACCGTAGTTGCTTCTTTCCCTTCTTCGCCCAGGTTGCCCCAGACAACGAGGGTGTAGGTGCCGTCTTTCAGGTCGGCGTTCCATCCGGTGACGCTGTCGCCGCGCAGGGTGGTGCCAGCCAACAGGTTACCGTCTTCATCGAACAGGTATTGACGGATATTGTCTACGTAGGTGGGCAGTGCGTTCTCGGCACTGCTTCCGGCGTACCAGTATTCCATCCGGACGTTGTACGGACAGACCGACGGTTCGTCGCCGAAAGAGCAGGCAGTCAGCATGGCTGCCATCACTCCGCAGACTATATATATTATCCGTTGTTTGTTCATTCTTTTATCATCCTTTCAGCCTGTTGCAAGTTTGCTCTGGCTTTGCGGGGTTCTATCCCGACGGCTTTGCGAAACCAGATGGCGGCACCTTCGGGGTTACCTTCCAGGAGGTTGAGCACACCTATGTTGTTCCAGGCACGCGGGTCGGCTTCTGCCTTCCGTAGGTAATTCCAGGCCGAGATCAGGTCGCCCGTCAGCATCACGGCAGAGGCGGCGTTGACGTTGGCTACCACATCGTTCGGGAAATGGTAGGCGGCCACTTCGTACACTTCGCGGTACTGGTCGCTTCCGGGACGGTAGTAACAGGCCACGGCATACATTTCGTCGAGGCTGAGCAGGTCGGGATGCGTATAGATCAGTTCGGAGGCTTCCGCACCGTTCACTTTCCTGACATCATATTGCACTACTACTTCGATACGGCGCAGTTTCGGGAAGAAACGGTACAGCATATCCTTGTAGGGGGCACCTCCCTGCAGGCCCATCAGTTGTTTTTCGCGTCCGTTGAAGATGCCGTAACGGCGGATAATGTCGAGAGCGGCATCGGTGTAAGGCGGACGGTATTCCTGTAGCAGGTCGATCAGGCCTTCCCAGTCTTCAGCTTCCGACGATACTTCGATGCTGCTGCGGGGAATGTTGTAGGCATCGCGTAGGTAGCGGGCAAAAAGCCCCGAACGCGCTTTGGCAAGCTGTTCGTTATCGCCATAAGGTCCGTCGGGGGAGGAATATCCCCGGATGCGCAACCGGCTGAGCGTTGAGAAACGGTTATCGGTAAGGGGAGCCAGTATCTGGTCTACCTTACTGATCTCTTCCCGGTTGTTTTTGTAATCGGGATATATATCGTCTTTCCCCAGCG
Organism: Parabacteroides caeci; assembly: GCF_023656795.1. Classification (NCBI taxonomy): domain Bacteria; kingdom Pseudomonadati; phylum Bacteroidota; class Bacteroidia; order Bacteroidales; family Tannerellaceae; genus Parabacteroides; species Parabacteroides caeci. Next base: position 20,010 of record NZ_JAMOKT010000093.1, on the reverse strand, counting down.
GATAGTCGAAGTAGAGGACAGCGCCTTCTGTGCGGTGTTTGTTGTCCATGCTGCCTTCCGACGGCAGGAAAGAGACCATAGTTGCGTACTGGTCTACATCGGCGATGCTTAAAACGACGGGGGCGGCGGGTTTCCCTGTCGCAGGTATAGTATTATATGTATAGGCGGTGGTGTTTCCGCCCGGTGTTCTTTGAATAGGTTCCCCCTGAACTGGCCGGGATTGAGGTTTGGCTTGGAATTCGTATTCCCGAACAGCCGGGGGAACCGAAGATATCAACAGACTTCGTTTCAGCGTATCGAGTGCCAGCAGCTCCTTTCCGCAGCATTCCTTATATTCCTGCCGGAGCAGGAGTGAGGCTTGTTGCATCCAGGAGGCATAGAGCACTGCTATTTGGTAATTGATTGGAGCGTTCGAATTTCTTCCTGCTACTATCAGCCGGAAAGGTTGTGGTTCATTTCTGTCCGGCGAAAAGGGGGAGAGGTATGCTTCCCGGCGGTCGTTGCGCGCCCGGCGTTTACCACTGATAATAACGGCGGGCAGGGAAAGACTTTGTTTCTTCCTCCCCGACATGACAGGGGTAAAGAAAAGGGCTGTTCCGCTGCCGACGGAAATTCCGTCCAGATACATTGTCAGGTTCACATGCAAGCTGTCTTTTTTTACGTACAGTTTGCCGGGAACGATGCGTATGCCTTGCGCCGTAACTTTTCCATTAGAATGGAAACAAAACAGAACCACTAACAGTATTAATATTAAATTATGTAATAACGGGATGTGTTTCATATATATAACATGCTTCAAAAAGACTTATTTCAGAAAATAGATAACAGAGAATCCGATTCGTGTCGGTCCGATATAGCTCCTCGTGAAGGAGCCGACCTTCTCGCCGCAGTCGGCACATCGGTACTTATCGTATTTCATATAGGCGTATCCGCCTCCTATCATCGCTTCCAGGCCCCAGCGGTTGCCGATCGCCCAGTGATATCCGTAGGTGAGGCCTCCCCCGTAGAGGTCGCCTCGCAATACATAGTCTTTCAGACTGGATATAAAGGGAATTTGTCCGATATTGAAATGTCCGTAGTGTCCGTGTACTCCTACGAAATGTCCTTCAAACTTACGGCAGAACCAGTAGCGTGCTTCGGGTTGGATAAGGTATAGATTCAGTTTCATGTCGTTGGGGAATTTCCAGGCATTGTAGGCACCCCATACTTCTACCGTGAACTGTCTGGAGATACCAACTTCCACACCGGCATTCGGCGTAGTGGTACCCCAGAACAATACGTTCGTTTTAATTGCTGTTTGTTGCCCGTGAAGGTTAACAGATTGGCAAATTAATAGAATGAATAGGAGGTGGCGCTTCCTAATTTTACCCTTATACATATTAATACATTTAGTGTCTTATATCTATTCCGTCTCTTACTAAGAGACAGAATGTGGAATACAGGGTAATTGAGTTGGTCTGATTTTTAATGGAAGATGAATATGACAAATACCTCTGTAAAGAGAAATGTAAAACAAATTGTCAAACAAATTTTCCGTAGTTGTAAGAAATAGGCGGATAAATACTCAGAAATGAGATTTGTGCTGAAGTACTTTGAAAATATTATTTTTCAATAGGATTACTAATGAATACGTGCTGAAAGTAGAAGCATTTGTAAAACTGTCTGAATTGGGCAGTATTGTCAAACAATTGTTAAACATCTGATAAACAGAATGTAGAAGGCGGAAATATTAATAATTAATTGACATAATAGACCTGTGGGAAGGGATATGTACTAGGTGGCTCTTTCCTTAAAATATGTATCAATATTCAGAAAAGGACTGAATATTAAACTCTTTATATTTTATTTTTATCTCAAAACATTTGTTTTATCAAATAAATGTTATTACGTTTGCAACGTTTTAACAGACTATAAATTGTCTTTTCTGTCTCTTAGTAAGAGACGGAATTTATGGTTCTAAGACTTCCCTTGTTTTTCTTTCCCGAAACTACATATTTATTGATTTGATCGAGTTGGGGATTATCAAATGTCGCTATGTAAATGCGGGTTGTTTTTACAGAAGTGTGCCCCATGCTTTCCGAAATCATCTCTTCGGATACACCTTTGCTTTTTGCCGTAGTGGCCCAGGTATGGCGGGGTACATAGGTCGATAGTTCAGCATCTACCAGCTTGCCGATTTTTTTCAACCGCAGGTTTTGCAACCGGAGTGCATTTTCATATTCCTTATACGAAGGATCAGGCGTTCGCAGTACGGGAAATAGAAAAGGGGAATCGGAGTGATAGCGGTCGATCAGTTCCTGTATTTCCGGGAGTATCCTGATCTGTAGTTCTTGTCCTGTCTTACGACGCTTATAAACCAGGTGGTTCCCTTTTATATTGTCGCATGTGAGATGGGCAATATCGACGAAAGCCATGCCGCTGGTATAATAGGCGAACATCAGCAGGTCACGGGAGAAGATCAGGCCCGGTTTTTTCAATGTGGCATCGCTTAAATTCTTTATCTTTCTGATCATTTTCTCTTCTATGGCCCGCTTGGGTGTTTTTTCAATTCGGGTATTCACGTTTTTGAAGAAGTGTGTGCACTCTTTTATCAGTCCGCCGGCCGCTGCTTTGTTCATGATTGCCCGGAAATTGCGCATATAAAACGAAATGGTGTTATCCATCAGCTTTTTGGCTTTCAAATGTTCTTCATATAGCCTGATCAGTTTCTCATTGATTTCGTCTATCCGGATATTCTTTCCGATAAACGAGAGGAAACTGTTCCCCAGGCTTTGGTAATGGCGGGAAGTGGCCTCTTTTCCCTGCGCCAGGAGAATATCCGCCAGTTTTTGATATAGGCGGACAGGTACATGCTTGCGGACCTTTCTTTATACAGTTTAACGATGTCGTCAACGGAAAAGTCTTTGTTTGACGGCTGTTCTTCGATTATTTGCCGGATCATACGGCAGGTTTCGCAGACTGTTTCCGATACCTGCAACAGGTATTCGGTTCGTTGCCTGTCTGTTCCGGGCGGTATCTGTACCATTTCCCGCACTGAATCCCACTCTTCTTCGTATACCTTATTGTCTAATGGTATACGTTTCATTTTTCGACGGCAGATCAGCTGGATACATAGCGGGGTTTGTTTGCCCGTAACCTGCGATTTCCGGCGTTTCACTTTTACTGATACGTTATTCATATTCATAACTCGATCTGTTTATTGATGTTGGTAAACAACAAATATAAGCAGGATTGAGTTTAAACGGGGGAACCTGCCATCGGTGTTTTTATTTTCAATTGTATCACAAATATCAGAGGAATAATTATCCCAACAAAATTCTTTTTATATCTTTGAGCGGATTCTAACTTATATAAAATAAAACTATGGTACTAATTGTTTCTATTGTAGTTCTGGTCCTTTTGGCCTTGTGGATAATCTCGTTGTATAATTCGTTGGTGAAACTGCGGAATAACCGGGAAAATGCGTTTGCGGATATCGATGTACAGCTGAAACAGCGGCACGATTTGATTCCCCAGCTGGTTTCGACGGTAAAAGGATATGCCGCCCATGAAAAGGATACGCTTGAACGGGTTATCAATGCTCGTAACGGTGCGATGGGCGCCCGTACGATTGACGAAAAGATTAAAGCGGAAAATGCATTGAGTTCAGCCTTGGCCGGATTGAAGATTACGCTGGAAGCTTATCCGGATCTGAAAGCGAACCAAAATTTCCTTCAGTTGCAGGAAGAGATTGCCGACCTGGAAAATAAACTCTCAGCTGTCAGACGTTATTTCAATTCGGCTACTAAAGAATTGAATAATGCGGTAGAGACATTCCCTTCCAACCTGATTGCCGGCATGTTCGGGTTCCATAAAGAGATCATGTTTGATTTGGGTACGCAGCGTGCAACGCTTGAAGAAGCTCCTAAAATTGAGTTTTAAGTATGCAATACGTTGGGATACAAACGCAGAAGATCCGGAATAATTTTCGCTCCCTGCTTTTGCTCTGTCTTTTTCCGTTGTTGGTTTGTGTGCTGGTGCTGCTTTTTTGTTATCTGTATGTGATGTTTTCGGCTGCAAGTAACCAAGTGCAGGGCGAAGTTACCCTTACTCAGTTAGCGATGGGTGTTTTTGTTCAGATCGCCCCGTATGTGCTGGGAGGTGTATTGGTCTGGTTCCTGATCGCTTACTTTGCTAACACCAGTATTATCAATTCGGCAACCGGTTCCATACCATTGAGTCGTCAGGAAAATAAGCGGGTGTACAATCTGGTGGAAAATCTTTGTATGAGCCAGGGAATGAAAATGCCCCGGATTAATGTGATCAATGATAATTCCCTGAATGCTTTCGCCAGCGGGATCAATGAACGGACTTATACAGTAACGCTTTCCAGAGGAATCATCAATAAGCTGGACGATCAGGAACTGGAAGCGGTAATAGCCCATGAGTTGTCGCATATCCGTAACCATGATGTGCGGTTGCTTATTATATCGATCGTCTTTGTCGGTATTTTTGCTATGGTTGCACAGATAGCTATGCGTACGGCCTATTATTCTTCTTTTTCCGGAAGAAAAAACGATAAGAATGGGGCCGCTTTGCTGATCGTACTCGTTTTGCTGGTGGCTGCGATTGGTTATTTCTTTTCCATTTTGATGCGGTTTGCTATTTCGCGTAAAAGGGAATATCTAGCGGATGCCGGTTCGGCAGAGATGACGAAGAATCCGCTAGCCTTGGCAAGTGCGTTGAGGAAGATATCGGCTGATCCGGACATCGAGGCGGTGAAGCGTGATGATGTCGCCCAGTTGTTTATCCAGCATCCCGGAAAACAAGCTGAGAGTGCTTTGAGCGGAATGAGCGGTTTGTTTGCGACGCATCCGCCGATTGAAAAGCGTATTCAGATTCTGGAACAATTTTAATGGAAACAGATGGATATATTATTAATCATAATAGGAGCGATTTGTCTGTTGGTTGGGTTTGCCGGTTGTTTTCTGCCGGTCCTTCCCGGACCACCGTTGTCGTATCTGGGGTTGATACTGCTTCATTTTACAAATAGAATACAGTTTACTGTAACCCAACTGGTGATATGGGGTGTGTTGGTTATTGTCGTACAGTTGCTGGACTATCTGACACCAGTGTTGGGCACTAAATACGGTGGAGGCAGTAAATGGGGAAATTGGGGATGTGTCATCGGAACCGTAGCCGGAATATTCCTGTTCCCGCCCTGGGGAATTTTATTCGGTCCGTTTGCCGGAGCGGTGATCGGCGAATTGTTGGGAGGAAAGAAATCAATGGAAGCTTTTAAAGCCGGGATAGGAGCTTTTATCGGATTCTTGTTAAGTGTTGTCGTAAAGATGGCTCTTTGCGGGTATTTTGTTTATTGTTTTATCAGTGCTTTGATATAAAAAGAGGACGTTGCCACAGTGATACTTTTGCAACGCCCTCGTTAATTCTTTCTTTGTTTTCTTTTTATTCAGCAGGAGTGCCGCCGGAAGAGATCACTTTACTGCGTTCGATAGATTGCAATGCCAGATAATTGTCTCCGAACTTTTCCAGATTCTCGATTTCTGTTTCGAACTGGTCCAGATGACCTTCTTCTTCTACCACCAGACCTTCGAATACTTTCTTTGTGGCTGAGTCTGCGTGTTGTGCACATTCGTTGGCCCATGCGTTGTAGTCGTCCACGCTACCGGTTTCCATTTCTGCTGCTTTTTCAAGCATAGCTTTAACATCGTGGATCTTTTCTACCGGACCGGAACATTTCATTTCCACTTCACCTTTCAGGAACAAGATGCGTTCGGCGAGGCGTTCTACATGCATCATTTCTGTTATAGCCGTACGTTTGAAAAGGCTGGACAGAAGGTCGTATCCCATATCGTCCAAACGGAAATGGAAATACATGTACTGGTTAACAGCTGTCATTTCATCGGCTACTGCTTTGTTTAGCAATTCAATACTTTTTTCTCTTTTAAGCATAATCGTTGAGTTTTAAATCTTGTTTTGTAAGACATCTTTATTCTAATGCCGTAAAGTTAACAGTTTCCATGATACAATGGAGGCGGCTTGTGATAATATTTTTTATCTTTGTCATAAATTCTATCAATTAAAACGAAATCTTATGACAAAAATACAGGAATATCTGGCTGCTCTGCCGGAAGATGAGAAAGCATTGTTTATCCCCGTGTTCGGAAGTGTAGATAAATTTTACACGGTGGTATATCTGATAATTCGCAATGAGCATGTGACGGACCAGGAAAAGCCGGAACGCTACGAAGACCGTTTGCAGGTGATTCGGCAGGTGAAAAATAAAGTGGAAGAGCTGGTTTCTTCTTATGGTTTGGACGGAAAAGAGATTGTGGCGGATATCGCCAGTGATTATTTTGAAGATTTTGTCAATTATAAAGAACCGGAACCGGACATAACGAATGAGGAATTTATAGCTATTATCCGGAAATTATAACAAACGGGAATAGTTCGTTTGTCGATACTTATACTTACACGATAATTCTAAACTTGAAATATATGAGAAACCTAAATCTATGTGCCTTATTCCTGTTGTTGGGAATGAATTGTTTGAATGCACAGATTACTGTGGTGAGGGACAGCAAGCCTGTTTCCCGTATCTTGGTGGAAAAAGGGGAAGCGGTGGATAATCAGGCGGCCCTTTTATTACAGGATTTTGTGAAACGGATAAGCGGCGCCTCCTTGCCCGTAGTGAATGATAAATCGCCCCGGAAAGGAGATATCGTCATAGGTGGGAACGATGTATCCGGACTGACCGAAGACGGTTTTCGTCTGAAGACTGATAATGGCATTGTTTTTATCAGCAGTGGTGGTGATAAAGGAAATATCTATGGTGTAGTAACTTTGTTGGAAGATTATCTGGGAGTTGCTTATTATGGAGCAAACGCCTATACGTTAACAGAACGTTCTACTGTCGTTATTCCGGAATTGGACAGGGCGGAGAATCCGGCTTTCCGTTACCGCCAAAGCCAGTGTTACGCTTTGCGTGAAGACCCGGTTTATAAATTATGGTTCCGCTTCGAAGAACCTTCGGAAGTATTTGCCGGCGGCATGTGGGTACATACATTCGACCGTATCATGCCCTCCGATATATATGGAAAGTCTCATCCGGAATATTATTCCTTTATTAATGGTGAACGCCGTCCCGGAAAAGCCAGCCAATGGTGTCTGACTAATCCGGAAGTATTTGAACTGGCATCGCAGAAGATTGATTCCATATTTAAGGCGAACCCAGGGAAGAATATGATTTCCGTCAGCCAAAACGATGGTAATTTTACTAACTGCAGTTGTCCGGACTGTAAAGCATTGGATGAACAGGAGGGAGGTCCTTCCGGCAGTCTGATTCATTTTCTGAACAAGTTGGCTGCCCGCTTCCCGGACAAAGAGTTTTCCACGCTGGCTTATCTGTATACGATGCATCCGCCTAAGCATGTGAAGCCATTGCCGAATGTGAATATCATGCTGTGCGATATCGATTGCGACCGTGAAGTTCCTTTGACCGACAATGTTTCCGGGCAGGATTTTATGAAAGCAATGAAAGGCTGGGCTGCTATTAGTAATAATATATTCGTGTGGGATTACGGGATTAATTTTGATAATTTTGTATCTCCGTTCCCCAATTTCCCGATCCTGCAAAAGAATATCCAATTGTTTAAAGAACATCATGCAACCATGCATTTCTCCCAGATAGGAGGTTCCAAAGGAGGTGATTTCCCGGAGATGCGTGCTTACATGGTTAGTAAGTTGATGTGGAATCCTTACCAGAATGCCGATTCGCTGATGCGTGCTTTCATGGATGGCTATTATGGGGCTGCCTCTCCTTATATTTATCAGTATGAGAAGTTGTTGGAGGGTGGTTTGCTTGCCAGCAAACAGCGTCTTTGGATATACGATTCACCGGTTACGCATAAAGACGGTATGTTGAATGCGAATTGCCGCAAGCGCTATAATGAGTTGTTCGATCAGGCGGAACAGGCAGTAGCCGGCGATCCCATCCTGTTGAAACGTGTGCAGTTGTCCCGTTTGCCGTTACAATATGCCGGACTTGAAATAGCACGCGCCAAAGGAAATCACGATTTGGAAGAAGTCAAAGCTAACCTGGCTTTATTTGAAGAACGTACGCGCGAATTTAATATACCGACCCTGAACGAACGGAATAATCCTCCGGCTGAATATTGCAAATTATATACCGAACGTTATCTGCCTGGTAAAGCAAAGAACTTGGCAAAAGGTGCGAAAGTGATCTGGCTTCAAGAGCCGTCCGGTAAATATAAAACCTTGGGAGAAACCGCCCTGACTGATGAACTGTTCGGTGGAACTACTTTTGTGGAAAGTTGGATCGGATGGGAGGGCATTGACGGTTCGTTTGTCCTTGATCTGGGTAAAGAGACACCGGTCAGCTCGATAGAAAGCGATTTCCTTCATCAGTTGGGTGCCTGGATATTGCTTCCGAAGAAAGTGATCTATTCCACGTCGTCAGATAATAAAACCTATCAACCGTTTGGTGAAAAGAGTTTGGCGGAAGATCGTTCCGTACAGGTTAAATTCGTGGGTGTGAAGTGTGAAGCCCCTTCTCCCGTGACAACTCGTTACATAAAGGTCGAGATTGAAGGAATCAAGACCTGTCCTTCCTGGCATTATGGGGTAGGCTATCCAGCTTGGTTTTTCTTGGATGAAGTAACTGTTCAATAGGAAAAGACGGTCGGAATTGTGTGAAATAACTTTTTTTGTATGTGGTTTGTATAAGTATATGCTGAATAACAACTACTTTTGCAGTTCGCCCGGAAATGAAAGCCGGAAGAAGATAAAAGAGTAGTTGTTTTTCAGGAATATACGGTATATCGATGAGTTATTTTATAAAGTTGAGGAATTGGTTCACTTCCCAGGAACATTTGTTGTTCTTGTTTGCGTTGCTGTTTATTGTTCCTAATTGTGTGTTGTTCTTTACGGAACCTTTGCCTGTCACAGTTGGAATCGCATCTTTGATATTGCCTTATGCCTTTTGGGTCGGCCTGCTTTTGTTGGCACGCAAACCGGGTATCGTTGTTTGGTGCCTGTTACCGAAAGTTATATTGGACGGGGGGCAGCTTGTGCTGCTTTATCTTTTTGGCGAATCGGTGATTGCGGTAGATATGTTTCTGAACCTGACCAGTTCGACCGCATCTGAAGCCAGCGAATTACTTGGAAATATATTTCTTGTCATTATAGGTGTCTTCTTCTTTTATACATTGCCAACTCTGCTGCTGGCTGTCTGGTCTGTCCGGATGAAAAAGAAGCTGACAAACTCTTTCCGAAAAAAATGGGCGGTAAGAAGTCTGGGTGTGTTTATACTGGGGATCATTCTTTGCATGTTGGCTCCGATACAAGGCCATATGGTTTCGCTGAAAAATGATTTCTATCCGGGAAATGCGCTTTACAACCTTTATTTTGCTATCAATAAAGCGGAAAAAAATAGTAATTATCATATTACATCATCCGATTTTACCTTCCATGCGACAAAGAACGTGCAGACGAAGGGAAAACGTGAAATTTATGTGTTGGTGGTGGGAGAGACGTCTCGTGCGATGGAATGGAGTTTGTATGGCTATGAACGTAAAACGACTCCTCGGATGGAGAAACTGGATGGGTTGGTTCATTTTACCGATGTGGTTACCCAATCCAATAATACTCATAAGAGTGTGCCTATCATTTTGTCTGCCGCCAGTGCTGAAGATTATGGGGTGATTTATGATGAGAAAAGTATTGTGACTGCCTTTAAGGAAGCCGGTTTTCATACGGTTGTAATTGCGAACCAGAATCTGAGCACGTCGATGATCGGTTCGTTTTACCGGGAAGCGGATACATTTATAGATATGAGCCAGTTTAAACCGAAGTCTGCTTATCTGACTTCTTTGCATGACGGTGAATTGCTCCCTTATTTGCAGAAAGAAGTGGATAAGACGGATGGTAATTTGTTTTTTGTGATTCATACTTATGGTTCGCATTTCAACTATCATGAACGTTATCCGAAAGATTTTGCATTTTATACCCCGGATAAAGCGGAAGGAATTCGTGCCTCTTATAAGAAGCAACTACGTAATTCTTATGATAATTCGATACATTATACCGATTATGTACTAGGTGAGATTGTGGATATGATGAAAAAAACGGACGCTTGCGTGTCGATGCTTTATCTGAGCGATCACGGGGAAGATATTTTTGACGATGCCCGTGCCCGTTATTTGCATGCGTCTCCAATCCCGACTTATTATCAGTTACATATACCTTATATTATCTGGTTTTCGGAGGCTTACCGGGCTACTTATCCGGAGAAATACCAGACGGCAATGACTCATCAGACTCTCCCGATCAGCACGAATAGTGTGTTCCATACCGTATTGGACCTGGCAGGAATACATACGGCAGTTTCCGATTCTACCCTGGCCGTTTCCAATCCGGCTTTTACGGTGCGCGACCGCATGTATCTCGGCGATCATGACGAACCGGTTCCTTTCTGGAAAGTCGGATTGAAGAATGCCGACTTCGAGATGTTGGACAAATGGGGAATTGTTTACGACAAAGATTGATATTTTGATAGAAACTTCTACCTTTGTTTTATGGCAGAACAAAGTGGACACATCACTCTCAAGGTTATTTTAGGTTATCTGTTGTTGGTTGCAATAGCAGTATGTTCTGTCGTATATATCTACCAAATCATCGAGCAGGTTGCCGGTGAGGAAGAACCGGACAGTAAAGCCCGTCAGAAAGTTTATCTCGTAACCAATACATTGTCTTTGCTTTATGAAAGCGAGGCGTTAGGGCAATTGGTCGGTATGCCACAGAATAATGTGAATCATTTTAACCGAACGTTGAATAAGGCTCACAGCAATATGGACTCCCTGCGTGTCCTGATAACCGACTCCGTTCAGTTGTTAAAGATCGATACGATCGATATGCTTTTGAGGCAGAAACGACTGAATACCCGCCGTCTGCTTGAAACCTGGAAAGAAACGAATACGGAGCATCTTTATACGATTAATATCGAAAAGGTGATTGCCGAACAAGATACGTTTATCGAACAGAAGGAAATAAAAGAACATGTTGTAGTCAAGCAGGATACGATCCTTTCTCAAAAGAAACCCCGTGGCTTTTTCCGCCGTTTGGCAGATGCTTTCTCACCCAGCCGTGAAGACACGAGCATCATTGTCAATACGACCCGCCAGATAGTGACAGACACTTTGGTGAATGTATTCAATCCGGCGGATACCATCGCCAGTGTGTTGAAAAACTTGCAGGACAGTGTTGCAGGGCAGCGTAAATTGCTGGCTGATCAGTTGCTGGAACGTGCTGCCAATCTGCGTTATAATAATAGTATAGTTACCCGTAAGATTAACCAGATTTTGCGCGATATCGAGGAGGAGGAAGTGAATGCTTCGCTGGAACGTATGCAGAACAAACAGAAGATTCTGCGTGAGACTTCCTTGCTGATTGCCGGCATTGCTATTGTTTCTGTTATTATCGTGATTATTTTTATCTTCATGATCACTCGTGATATTTCGAAAAGTAAATATTACAGAATGCAGCTGGAAAAGGCGAAACAATATGCCGAAGACCTGTTGCATAGCCGTGAGAAAATGATGCTGACAATCAGTCATGATATAAGGGCTCCGCTTTCGTCGATCATCGGGTATATAGACCTTTTGCTGCGGAGGCATCCGGATGAAAGGCAACAATATTACCTGGATAATATGTCCGGTTCGGCCAGCCATATCTTGTCTTTGGTCAATGACTTGTTGGATTTCCACCGTCTTGAATCCGGAAAAATGGAGATACAGCGGGTGGCTTTCAGTGTATCGGCTCTATTCAATGAGATATTTACCAGTTTCAGACCGATAGCCGAATCGAAAGATCTGACTTTTGTCTTGAATCTGAAAGAAGAAGGAACGGAAAAGTTATATATCGGTGATCCGATTCGTATCCGTCAGATAGTGGGGAATTTATTGTCGAATGCCCTTAAATTTACCCGTGAAGGACGGGTTGTCATGGTGGTGTCTATCAATGCTCTGGCAGACAACAGTGCACTGCTGAATGTGTTGGTGAGCGATTCCGGTCCGGGTATTCCGCCGGAAGAACAGGAACGTATATTCGGTGAATTTACCCGTCTTTCAGCAACAGAAAAGGCGGAAGGGTTTGGACTGGGCCTATCCATAACCCGGAAGATGACGGTTTTGATGGGAGGAAACCTCTCTTTAAAGAGTGTCGTGGGGCAAGGTTGTGATTTCACAATAGAGCTGCCGCTTACAGTAGCCGATGTGCAGGTGCTTCCTGCTGCGGAAGAGGAAGCCGTGTCTGAACCGGAGCTACCTTCTTTTGTTGGTCGCGATGTATACTGTCTCCTGGTTGATGACGATCCGCTACAACTCGCTCTTACGGAAGAATATTTGCGACAGAACCATGTGGAGGTGAGTAGCTGCACTGACCCCTTCTCTGTTGTTACTTTGTTGCAGAAGACCTCTTTCGATGCTGTCATTACGGATATACAGATGCCGGGAATGGATGGTTATCAATTACTGGAAAGCATACGTAATTCCGGTATTCCGGGAACAGAGAATCTTCCGGTTATAGCCCTTTCCGCCAGCGTGGAGAACGAGCATGACCATTATCTGAAATCCGGTTTCACAGGATTTTTGAATAAGCCTTTTACGGCCCGGCAGTTGATTACCCTGTTAAATAAACTCTTGTCAACAGAACTGGTTGTTACCTCTGATTTCAACTTTGATTCGCTGACAGCCTTTGCTGGTGAGGACAAGGAAGCCTCCGCATCCATCCTGAAAACATTTGTGGAAGAGACAACCAAAAGCAATGCCTTACTCGAAGGTACATTGCAGAATGACGACCGGGAACAATCTGCAAAGATATCTCATAAGATGGTGCCGTTGTTTACCATGCTTGGTGCTACCTCATTGGTAGAGAAATTGAGAGTTATCGAAAAGAATGCTACCACTTTACCTGTGGAGGAATGGAAATCGCTGCTTTCGGAAGTAATCGCAGAAGTGAAAAAAATCATCAAACAGGCAATGGCCGTTTCGAAGTAAACGGTAGTGGAATAATTCTGTGGAATATCTTTGTGGAATTTTTCCTCAGTTGGGTATCTGTTTTCCCCGTTTTTTTGTCTTTATCTCTCCGTTGTCTAAAACATTTTATCTTCCTTTTCTGTTAAGTAGTAAGAGTTTATGATACATACGAAGACCTTTTGCAGATTCTGGCACGGTATTCGCTTTCATATTTACAGAATCGTAAGTGGACGTTTCTACATTTAAACCGTTTAAAACAAAGAAAGATTATTTCTGAGTATTCTATTTAAGTCTGCGAAACAAAAAAGGCATCTGTTGGGGATGCTTTTTTTGTTTCGTTTCGTTTGTTTGCCTACCTTTGTGCCCATTATTAAAAAAGACCAATAGTTATACCATGAAGCACGAAATGCCACTCAAGTCGGCACGCATTGAAGTTGTCGACGCCCTAAGAGGTTTTGCCGTTATGGCGATTATGTTTTTGCATAATATCGAACATTTTAATTTCTACGAATTTCCGGAAACGGTTTCTGCTTTTGTCAGAAGTCTGGATAAGAATGTATGGGATACGTTGTTTTTCCTTTTTGCCGGAAAGGCTTATGCGATTTTCTCGCTGTTGTTCGGATTCAGTTTTTTTACCCAGCATAATAATCAGGCAAAGAAGGGGAAAGATTTCCGGTTGCGTTTTCTGTGGCGGTTGTTCCTGCTTTTCCTGATTGGTTGTTTCAACGGGGCTTTCTTTCCGGGGGATATTCTGGTGCTTTATGCAATTGTCGGGGTCGTACTGATTCTGGTTTGCAGGTGGAGTGATAAGGCTGTGCTCATCACGGCTGTAATCCTGATGCTTCAACCGCTGGAGTGGGGAAAGTTCTTCTATGCTTTAAATAATCCGGAGTATGTTGCTGCTCCGGGACAATGGTTGGTGCATCATAAAAATATGTATCCTTATTTAAGTCAGCCGGATTTTTTGGCGATGGTGAAGTCGAACCTTTGGGACGGACAACTTTTCAGCCTGTTATGGGGATGGGGGCATGGACGTTTCTTCCAGACTGCTTCTTTGTTTTTACTGGGTATGTTGTTAGGACGTTGCCGGTATTTCGCGAATCTGGCAGAAAACCGCCGGTTCTGGCTTCGCACGTTGTTGGTGGGGGTGGTTTGTTTTATTCCGTTATATTATCTGACGGCGGCTTTACCTGATCTGCTGACGAATAAAAGTATGCTTGCTCCGATGAATACGATTATTTCGTCTTTCCGTAATTTCGCATTTATGTGTGTGTTGGTGGCCGGTTTTGTTTTCTTTTGGCAGCAGGTTTCCGGCTATAAGATACTGGGCGGTTTAGTGCCTTATGGAAAAATGAGTTTGACTAATTACCTGACACAGTCTATTGTAGGTACATTTATTTATTTCGGCTATGGCTTAGGACTCTATAAGTATCTGGGAGTTACGGCTAGTTTTGGAGTCGGCATCCTGTTGTTTATCCTTCAGCTGGGGTTCTGCCATTGGTGGTTAAAGAATCATAAACAGGGGCCGTTCGAAGGAGCCTGGCGTAAAGCTACCTGGATTTTTTCCTGATTTTCCGTTAAAATATATATCTTTGTCAGAGGTTTTAATCTAATAAAGTATATGCCGTCAATTCTTATAGTAGAAGATGATATAACTTTCTCTTTGATGCTTACTACCTGGTTGGGTAAAAAAGGTTTCGAAGTGAAAGCACTGAGTTCTGTTTCAGATGCAAAACGTCAGATTGAAAGTGTTCCTTACGATCTGATATTGTCGGACTTGCGTTTGCCGGATGGTGACGGGATCGACTTATTGAAATGGGTCAAAGAGAAATATGCCTCTTTACCGTTGGTCATGATGACGAGTTATGCGGAAATACAGACAGCTGTACAGGCAATAAAACTGGGTGCATCTGATTATATAGCCAAGCCTTTGAACCCGGAAGAGTTACTAGGGAAAATACGTGAATTGGTCAAGACGGCTCCTTCCGAACATCCGGTATCTAAGCCGTCGGAAGCCAGTACTTACATTGAAGGGCAGAGTCCTGCCGCCCGTCAGTTGTTCGACCACGTCCGCTTGGTTGCTCCGACGGATATGTCGGTACTGATTACCGGGGCGAGTGGGACGGGGAAGGAATATATAGCCCGCCGTATCCATGAGCAGAGTAATCGCAGTAAGGCTCCGTTTATTGCAGTTGACTGTGGGGCGATCCCAAAGGACTTGGCTGCTTCTGAGTTTTTCGGTCATGTGAAAGGTTCGTTTACTGGGGCGATAGATAATAAGACCGGTGCTTTTGTGGCTGCTCACGGAGGAACGATCTTTCTGGATGAGATTGGTAACCTGACCTACGAAGTGCAGGTACAACTTCTTCGTGCTTTGCAGGAACGTAAAGTGAAGCCGATCGGTACAAATGAAGAGATTGCTATCAATGTCCGACTGATCTCTGCCACAAATGAGAATCTGCGGACAGCCATCGATAAAGGTGATTTCCGTGAGGATCTTTATCATCGTATCAATGAGTTTACTGTCCGTATCCCGGATTTAAAGGAACGAAAAGAAGACTTGTTGCTTTTTGCGAATAATTTCCTTGATCAGGCTAATGCCGAGCTTCAGAAAGATATCATCGGTTTCGACAATGAGACAATTCGTATATTCCAGTCTTATTCATGGCCGGGTAACCTGCGTCAGATGAAGAATGTCATCAAATATGCCACCCTGCTGGCTACCGGCCGGTACATTACCCGTCGTGAACTCCCCGAAGAGCTGACGGAAGCCCCGGAAAAAGATACCCGTATCCACCTGAAAGACGAAACTCATGAATGCGAACTTATCAAACGCGCCCTCCAGGAATCCAATAACAACAAGACGCGTGCCGCCCAACTATTGGGTATCGACCGGAAAACGCTTTATAATAAACTGAAGCTTTATAATCTGGATTAGTTATACATCAATATATACCCATTCAAATAGGTTGCAAACAACAACCATATTATGTATGGTATGAAAAGTATTGAACTAGCTTTGTTTACTTGATAACTCTTCAATGTATAATTGATAACGAAGATGTCGAGCAACAGGATATTGATAAATCCGATAAGCGGGTTCTGGATATAAAAGAAACTGATGCTCCAGGTGAAATTGAAAAACAACTGGAAGATAAATGCTTTGATAAAGAACCTTCTTCGCTCTATGGTCGAGTTGATTAGCAGTCCGATGGATAACCCCATGCATACATAAATAATACTCCACGCAATCGGGAAAACAATATTCGGAGGAGTTACCGCCGGTTTGATAAGGGTTGGATACCAATTCTTTATTGCGTCAGCCTGGAAATAGCTGGCGGAAAGCCCTACAAGGAAACAAACCAGGATAGGGATAATAATATTCAATGCTTTTCTCATGATTTTTCGTTTTTCTTATTGAATAACAATGGGGACTTCGCTCTTGTTGTCTGAAAGTAAAAAGTTTTTGTGATATGTGATATGGGCGGGATATCGTATTGTGTTTTCTGCTGCTCCTGAAAATTAAAGGGTGAACTCTTTATTTTAAGTTAAAATATTAGCTGTTAATACCCTTTGGTATAGTATTTTGTTTATTTTTGTGTTTCGAAGGATTTGTATAATCTTAGTCTCTTTGGAATATGAATATAGAAGTGTTATCCGGAATCGCCCCGAGGCTATATGAATTAGTTGCTCCACTAGTTATGAGTTGCAGCGTTTTGCGGCAGAATAATAATTATCCTTTCAAAACATCAAAACATTATTTATGGTTTGTCGCTATGGAAAGAGACACGGTGATAGGGTTTATACCCGTTGAAATCAAAAGTACCTGTGTCGTTATTAATAACTATTATGTGAAAGGAGAGGACAACGCGGTATTGGCATCCCTGATCGATGCTGTTTTGGAACATTTCAAAAATATTTCGGTTGTCCGGGCCGTTGCCCATACCCGGCATAAAGAGCTCTTTGCTTCAGCTCATTTTTTCGTAACTCAAGAATGGAAACTATATAATAAAATGGAGTATAGATGTGATGATGAGAGAGAAGCTCAATGTGTACGAAGCAGTACAAGTTCGGTTGGATAAGATATTTTCCGACTTCGATAACGTATACGTATCCTTTTCCGGAGGTAAAGACAGTGGTGTTTTGCTGAATTTATGTATTGACTACATACGCGAACACCGCCTGAAACGGAAGCTGGGAGTCTTTCACATGGACTATGAGGTGCAGTACCGGGAAACCACTTCCTATGTAGACCGCGTATTGTCTTCCAATTCCGATATCCTGGAGGTCTACCGGGTGTGCGTCCCTTTTAAGGTTCCTACATGTACTTCGATGTTCCAGAATTACTGGCGTCCGTGGGACAGGGAGTTGCAGGATTTATGGGTGAATAAGATGCCTGAAAACTCGCTTTGTGTGGAGGACTTCTCGTTTTATGATGAGAATATGTGGGATTACCAGTTCCAGTTAAAGTTTGCGGAATGGTTGCATGAAAAAAAGGATGCCGGACGCACCTGTTGCCTGATAGGGATACGGACACAGGAAAGTTTCAACAGATGGCGGGCTATCCATATAAAGAATAAAGTGCAGACTTACCGCCGGCTGAAATGGGTTCACCAGCTGGCACCACGTATATATAACGCTTATCCTATATTCGATTGGAAAACAAAAGATATATGGATTGCCAACGGCAGGTTCGGTTGGGATTACAATCACTTGTACGATTTGTTTTATCAGGCAGGAGTCCCGTTGGAAATGCAGAGAGTGGCAAGCCCTTTTATTTCCCAGGCCATAGCCAGCCTGAAATTATATCGGGCAATAGACCCGGATATGTGGGGGAAAATGATCGGGCGTGTCAACGGAGTCGGTTTTGCCGGGTTGTACGGCGGCACTTCCGCGCTGGGATGGCAGTCGGTCAAATTGCCGCAGGGAATGACCTGGAAGTCTTATATGGAATTTCTATTGGGAACCTTGCCGGAGAAGACGCGGGAAGGATATTTGCAGAAACTCTCCGTCAGCATAAAATTCTGGCGTGAGAAAGGCGGTTGCCTGGCAGAAAACACCATCGAGAAGCTGATACAGGCAGGAATTCCGATACGGGTTGAAGGCCGTACAAATTACAAGACGGTAAAGAAACCGGTTCGGATGGAATATCTGGATGATATCGATATTCCGGAATTCCGCGAACTCCCAACCTATAAGCGTGTCTGTATCTGCATCTTGAAGAATGACTACTATTGTAAATATATGGGCTTCTCACTGAATATTCACGAGAGGAAACAAAAGGAAGACATATTAAAACTTTATAACTCTGAATTATATGGAGGAATATACTAGTCCTGTGTACAAAGTAAGGGCTGTCCCTGTGGAAAAGGTGGTAGCCAACAGCTATAACCCTAATGTCGTAGCGCCCCCGGAAATGAAATTGCTGGAAGTCTCTATCTGGGAAGATGGGTTTACTTCCCCGTGTGTATGCTACTATATTCCGGAGGAAGACATCTATGAACTGGTTGACGGCTATCATCGTTACATGGTGATGAAGACATCAAAACGTATCTATGAGCGTGAACGCGGCTTGCTCCCCGTCACTGTCATCGAAAAAGACCTCTCCAACAGAATGGCTTCGACCATCCGTCATAACAGGGCACGTGGTACCCACAATATTGAATTAATGAGTCATATCGTCTCCGAGCTCTCCAAATGCGGCATGTCGGATGCCTGGATACAACGTAATATCGGTATGGACAGAGATGAGATATTGCGTTTGAAACAAATATCAGGTTTGGCGGAATTATTCTCTAATAAGGAGTTTAGCTTGTCGGAAGAATAATATGTTTTTTAAGAAATGATATTGATAGGCATGTGATGAAAAGAAAATATTATCTTTGTATTCATAGGAGTTAATTAAATGAATCTTGAATACAGGACTTTTATTATGGATAAAAAAGAATTAGATATAGCCTATTTCCTTTCGTTCTGTATCGAACAATATAAAGTGAAACAAGGTTTATCCGGTGAAGATACGATGAACTTATTTGAAAAATATAATGTATTGTCATATCTGTCAGATAACTTTGAGGTACTGCATACTCAGGGTAGACAATGGCTAATGGAAGAAATAGAGGATTACATTACGAAACGAAAGGAGGAAGAATGAAGCTTTATCACGGAAGTTTAGATATAGTAGAAAGGCCACAAATACGGCTTGCTAATCGTACATTGGATTATGGTATTGGGTTCTATACCACTACTTCTGAAGAACAGGCTGAATTGTGGGTGAAGCGTAAAATCGGAGGAAAAGGTAATAAAGGTTTTGTCAATGTCTATGAGTTTGATTTATCTTCTATGGAAAAGTTGAAAACATTACGTTTTACGGAGCCTACAGAAGAATGGTTGGATTTTGTAATGGCGAATCGCACGAACAGAAATTTTCATCATAACTATGATGTGGTATATGGTCCTGTTGCAAATGACCGTGTTTATGCAGCCTTTGCTTTATATGAGGGAGGCCTGCTTAATAAGCAGGAATTAATTCAGGAGTTAAAGACTTATCTTTTGGTGGATCAGTTGCTGTTTTATACGGAAGATGCGTTATCTTATTTAATCTTTTTAGAAGCGAAGGAGGTTTAAAATGAACAGAGAAATTACAGATAAAAACCTTTATTTATTGTTACCTTCTAAAGTAAGCCTTTTAGCACAGATGTATGTGAAAGAACATGGAGGTTCAATAATAGAAGCATACAAAAGTTTTATCATTCCAATACTTATAAGGTTTTGGAAAAAGAAAATTCTAAACTGTGGCATTATGGTGCTGTGGCTTTATATGAGGAATTTATGGATTAATAGTCCGTTAAAAATTCAACATATCGGCTAAGCGGCTTCTGCCACTATGCCAAAGAGTTCTTTGATAAGTTTAGTATTAAAAGTTCTGTTCGGTTTCAGACCGGACTTGCTAAAAAAT